>JALHOX010000231.1 GCA_022842805.1 Phycisphaerae bacterium
AGCTGGCCGGTGTGGACGTAGCGATCGGTGAGGTTGCCGAAGTCGGCGAAAATGCCCTGCGCCGCGGGCAACATTCCGCGGCCGGCGGGGTTGCTCGTGCCGGTGCCGAAGACGATGCCGTAGACGCTGGTGCCGTGTGAGCTGCTGCCGCCGCGGCCGCCGTGGAAGATGGCGGGCAGCGCCTGGAAATCGGCGTGGGTCTCGAAGAGGTTGGAGTCCATGACTTCGCCGCGGACGCCGGTGCCGTCGTAACCGGCGACCGATTGCACATAGTTGGCGCCGCCGACGATGCGGACGTTGTCCATGTATTCGACGATGGGCAGGCGACGGTCGATGTAGAGCACGTCGTCGTGATCCATCAGCCCTTTGAGCTGCGCGGGGGTCACGGTGGCTTCGACGATGAAGCTGTTGGGCGTGGCCGAATCGACCTGAGCGCCGAGGGCCTGGAGGTGCATGACGACGCCGGCTTTCGCGGCGAATCCGCGGCCGAAGACCATGATGCTGACGGGGACCGGGTCGGCGGCGGCGGCGGTGGGAGCATTGCTGACGGCGATGAGCTGTTGCAGCAGCTCGGGCTCGATGCGATAGCCGGGCTCATAGGCCCCGACCCAGCGGACGAAGGGTAGCGCGCGCAGGCGGGCGAGCGCGTCGCCATCGGCGCGGACGATCAGCGCCTGGTCGGGCAGCGGTGCTTCGACCTGCACGCCGATCGCGGCGAGGGCATCGCGATATTCGGGCAATGTCTGCGTGCGAAATTGGGCGATCTGCCGACGCGGCCCGGTGGACGACAAGGCCCACATCGGCAGGCCGGGCAGGCTGCGCGTCGGGTCGAATGTGCCGACCTGAAGCTGTAGCTGCGTATTCGCGTCGCGCTCGACCCATTCGGCGTCGGGGCGGCTGCGGACGGCGTAGCGTTCTTTGCCATCTTCGCGCCACCAGATGGCCTGAGCGGTGGTGCCCTCGACCATGTAAGGCGAAAGCTCCGACGGCGGCGCCGCGAACGCGCCGGCGACCGGCAACGAGACGACGAAGGCCGCGGCGCAATGCACGCCGCGACGGAAGGCGAGCGAGTTTGACAAGATCGGCTCCTCAGACAGGGGTCGGATCGGACAGTCCAGCGCACAGAGAATCGGGCGGACGCGGGCAACATTCCCGCGCCGCGTGTTTAGTTTCCGGTGAGCAGGGCCACGAAGCTGCTGATATCGCCCACCGTGACGAAACCATCGTTGTTGACGTCGGCGTTGAGAAGGAAGCAATTCGGGAACGCGATCGCGTACGCGGCGGGATCGGTGAGCGCGAGGACGAAGCCGGCGATGTCGCCGACGGTGATGAAGCCGTCGCAGTTCATGTCGCCGCGGAGGCCCTCGCATTCGTCGGGGACGCCGTTGTTGTTGTTGTCTTCGCTGCCGAATCCGACGCTGCTGTAGCGAATGGTGACGCGAATGTAGGAAGGCGGATCGCACAGCGTCGCACTGACGTCAGGCGAGGCGACCAGAGTTATCAGCGCGTCGCCGCCGCCGACGGCCGCGTTGTAGGCGGCGGAGGTGACGGTGAGCTCATCGAAGCTCGCGGTCAGGCTGCAATCGACGGCGCTGCCGAGCACGGAGCCGAGCGGCACGCCGTTGATGACGATCTCTACCGTTTCGGTTGGCAGATTGAAATCGCCGATGGCCTCGGCCGTGAACGAGACGGCGCTGGTGGCGATGGGCGGCGCGGCGACGATGAACTGTTGCGGGACGCCGGCGCCGATCGGCGAGAGGCGCGGCGAGCGCGTCTCGAACGCGTTGCTGACGTCGCACGGGTCGGGGACGCTGTTGTTGTTGCAGTCCTGGACCAGGCCGCTGGCGATGTCGCAGCTGTCGAGGCGGCCGTTTTGATCGCAATCCAGCGTGCGCTCGGCGGTGAGCTGGCAACTGTCGAGTTCGCCGTTGCCGTCGCAGTCGAGTGACGGGTCGGCGGAGATTTCGCAGCCATCGGGCACGCGATTGCCGTTGCAATCGCCGCCGGCGACGGCGATGTCGCAGTCGTCGGGGACGCCGTTGTTGTTGCAGTCGGCGGCGTACTGGGTGCTGATTTCGCAGATGTCGGGGAAGTCGTTGTCGTTGCAGTCGACGAGCTGTCCGGCGGCGATTTCGTTGACGTCGAGCTGGCCGTTGTTGTTGCAGTCGAGGTGTTCGACGCGCAGGTAGTAGACGTCCTGCTCGCCGTTGTAGGTGGCGGCGTAGATGACGTGGACGCCGTCATTGTCGGACTTCAGGTCGTAGTAATCGCCGATTTTCTGTTGAATGGGCCAGCCGATGCGTGAGGTCCATTCGGGGGCGACGGGGATGTCGTAGTGCCAGGTGTCGCCGGCGTCGAAGCTGCAGGCGTAGTAGAGCCTTGAGAAATCGCCGGCGGTCGTGGGGTCTTCGCGGTTGTCGTTCCAGAGCACGTCGATGCGGCCGTTGGGGGCGACATCGATCATGCCGAACCATTGCACCGAGTTGTCGCTGACCTTGTCGAACTGATTGACGCGGCGGATCGAGCTCCAGGTCTGGCCGCCGTTGGTGCTGCGGATGAAGTGAACGTCGAAGGGGTCGCCGCCGGTGTCGGGGATGACCGAGGCGAGCATGTAGACATTGCCGCGAAACGGGCCGTTCGATTTGTCGGTTTGCACATAGGCCTGGCCGAGGAGGCCGACCGGGTTCAGATAGGCCTGAAAGCCGAGCGCGCCGCCGAGCGGCACGAGTTGCGAGCTGAAGCTGGCGGTTTGCACATTGGGGTTGCGGGCGTTGCCGCTCCGCGAGAGGACGATGTTCTGCCCGTTGCGGCCGGCGACGTAGACCGCGTTGTCGGCGAGGCCGAGGGCGACGGTGCCGAACTGCGGCGAGAACGGAATGGTCTGGGGTCCGCGGGTGGTCGCGAAGTTATTGAAGAAGCGCACGAAGGTCTGATTGCCGCAGCAGCCGGCGCTGAGGTTCCAGGCCATGTAGATGGCGTTGGTGGAGGGGCCGGGGCCGGGGTCGACGACGAACCACTGCTTGTCGCCGCCGAGGCCGGGGATCGGAGCGGACCAGCTGGAGCCGCCATTGGTGGAGGTGAAGAAGCGCGTGTTGAAGCCCTGATCGAGGCTGTTGTAGTAGAACTTGCCCGTGGCATCGGAGACGAGCACCGGGTCGGAGCGGAAGTTGCCGCCTTCGAGCGGCGGGCGTGCGGTCCAGGTCAGACCGCCGTCGGCCGAGAAGCCGTTGCCGGCCTGACGAAAGTCGGAGGCGACGGAGTCGAACTGACGCCAGCCGACGGCGATGCGGTTGGGGTTGATGGGGTCGACGGCCATCGACGGTTCGTTGGCGGCGTCGCCGAGGATGTTGAGCTGTCCGGGCGCGACGTTGACCTGGACCGACTGAAACGGTCCGACGCGCAGCGCATCGACTCCGCGACCGGGGGCGACCAACCGCCCGTCGGCGTTTCGCATGCAGGGCAGGCCGGGCTTTTCGAGGTGCGGCGGGTTGGCTGCTTCCTCGGAGACGGGCGTCGCCGGCGGATCGGCGATCGTCGCGAGCGGACCGAATCCCCCGAACGCCAACCCCGCGACGACAGCGCGGAATCCCCGAAGACTCGACAGCGACGGCATGCGACGGACCTACCTTCCGATTGATCGATTGCGTTCGGCTCTCATCCCATTCCTGACCAGAGCATAACGGGCGGGGTTCGGTTCCCCGAAGTGGTTTTCGGGCGATTTCCAGAGAACGCGGGGGGTTGGCGACAGCCACGGCGGCGGTGGACGCCTTCGGTGGCGGCGGCCGCCCGGCGGCCCGCCGCTGGGGAGCGCGCTTCGCGGCTCATTCCCGGCTAACCTGCGCAACCGATGTTCAATTCCTATTACCAGGAAGAACTGGCCTTTCTGCGCGATCTTGGGCGCGAGTTCGCGGCGGCGAACCCGGCCGTCGCTCACATGCTGGAGGGCGGCGGGGCCGATCCGGATGTGGAGCGGCTGTTGCAGGGGTTTGCGTTTCTGACGGGTCGAATCCGCCAGAAGCTCGATGATGAGATTCCCGAGCTTTACCAATCGCTGATGCTGCTGCTCTGGCCGCACTATCTGCGGCCGATCCCTTCGACCGCGATCGTGGAGTTTCAGCCGGCGCTGGAGCAGGTCTCGCAGATCACGGCGGTGCCGGTGGGCACGGAGATCGAGAGCGTGCCGGTCGATGGGACGCCCTGCCGCTTTCAGACGTGTTATCAGGTCGAGCTTGCGCCGCTGACGATCGCGAGCGCGGAGATCGAGCGGCCGCTCACTGCGCCGCCACGGTTGCGGCTGCGGATCACGACGTCGGGTCGAACGCCGATCGAGCGGTTGAATTTGCAGCGGCTGCGGCTGTTTCTGTCGGGCGAAATGGTCAGTGCGGCGGGGCTGCTGTGTCACTTGCTGCATGACGCGACGCACGTCGAGGTCAGCACCGCGGGCGGGCAGCGGCGCGAGCGCTTGCCGGCGTCGAGCATCCGCGCCGTCGGCTTTGCTCGCGATGAGTCGATGCTCCCCTACCCGAATCACTCGTTCGTGGGCTATCGACTTTTGCAGGAGTATTTCACCTGCCCGCAGAAATTCCTGTTCGTCGATTTCACGGGCCTCGGCTGCCTCGCGTCTCTGGCCGCTACCGATTCGTTTGAACTGACGATTCCATTTCGGCGGCCGGTGGACGACGCGATTCGCGTCGCCGCCGAAAACTTCAAGCTGCATTGCTCGCCGGTCGTCAACCTGTTTCGCCATAGCGCGGACGGCCTGCGCGTCGACCACACGCGGGCGCAATATCGCCTGCGGCCCAGCACTGTCGGCTCGCTGCCGGAGCATTACGAGATCTACTCCGTCGATCAGGTGGTGGGCATCGTGCAAGGCGAGGCCAAGCGTCGCGAGTATCCGGCGCTGCAGGCGTTTCGCCGCGTCGGCGACGACGGCGCCGTTTATTACACGCAGCGGCTGGTCGAGGCGGTGGTGGGCGAAGGCACGGACACTTATCTCTCGTTCGTGAATACGGAGCAGCGTCACGTCGTGCCGCCGACCGAGACGATCACGGTCGCGTTGACTTGTACGAATCGCGGGCTGCCTTCGCGGTTGAAGGTGGGCGATATTCGCGTGCCGGGGGCGACGACGCCGGAGTTTGTGCGCTTTCGCAACATCACGCCGGTGACGCGGGCCTTTCCGCCGCCGCTGGGTCGCGGCTTGCAGTGGCGGCTGGTCTCGCATCTGTCGCTCAACTATTTGTCGCTGGCGAGCGTGGAGGCGCTGCGGGGCATTTTGGAGCTGTACAACTTTCAGGCCTTCAGCGATCGACAGGCGGCGCGGACCAACGCGTTGCGGCTGGAGGGCATCATCGAGATTCGCGCCACGCCGGCGGAGCGCGTCTGGCGCGGCACGGTGCAGCGCGGGACGCGGATCGAGCTGACGCTAGACGAAGACCGCTTCGCGGGTGAAGGCGATTTGTTTCTGTTTGCGAGCGTGCTGAACGAGTTTTTCTCGCTGTACGCCACGATCAACTCCTATTCGCAACTCACCGTCCGCGGCAAGCAGCGCGGCGAGGTTTATGCATGGCCGCCCCGAATTGGACAGCAGATCATCCTCTGACGCGTTGGGCGGTCGAGCGGCCGACGCGCTTTGATCTCTGCGCGCTGTTGCAGCAGATCGAGCGGCGCTGCGCCGAGTCGCCGGCGTTGGGCGAGAACGGGCCGGTGGCCGAAGAGCCGATCCGCCTGCGCCCGCGGATGAGCCTCGGGTTTCCGGCGGGGGACATCGCGAGCGCGACCTTTGTTGAAGATCAGGATTTCGAAGCGCGCGGCGGACGGATCGAGGTGCAGACGACCTTTCTGGGGCTGTATGGGCCGGATTCGCCGCTGGCGGCGCACTTCACCGAAGACCTTTTGCTGGACAGCGACGAGGATCGTCGCGTCCGCGGCTTTCTCGATCTCTTTCATCATCGGCTGCTGTCGCTGCTCTATCGGGCGTGGAAGAAGTATCGCTATGTGGCGACCATTCGCCCCGACTGTCGCGACACGATCTCGACGCTGGTTCGCGGCCTGATCGGGCTGGATACGCCGCGCATCACCGAGCCGCTCGAGATCGAGCTGTTTCGGGTTCTGCGTTATGCGGGGCTGCTGGTCATGCGGCCGCGCGGGGCTGCGGCGCTGGAGGGGATATTGCGCGATCATTTCGCCCCCCTGCCGATCAGCGTGTTGCAGTGCGTCGGGCGGTGGGTGGCGCTGGAAGAAGAGAGCCTGACGCGCATCGGTCAGGCCGGGTCGAGCCTCGGCGAATCGTGCGTGATGGGGGCGCGCGTCTTTGATCGCTCGGGCAAGCTGCGCATCCGCGTCGGCCCACTCGACTTCGCGAGTTATCAACGATTTCTGCCGGAAGGCGACGCCGCGACGTCGCTGCGCGAATTGGTGCTGCTGTACCTCGGCGATCCGCTTGAGTTCGATTATGAGCTGATTCTTCGAAAGGAAGATGTGCCGATGCTGGCGATGGGCAAGAATCCGCAGGTCGGCCGGCTGGGGCAGAGCGGATGGCTGAAATCGCGCGCGAGCGTCGATGAGCACATCGTCATCCGGCCGCCACAGAAGGCGCCTAACCCGTAGCGGCCGCCGGCGGACCGCCTCGACGCATCGAGCGGCGGGCCGACAGCTACCCCACAGAATTAATTATGGAGAGCGATCAGAGATGAGTCTGTTGCAAGAGATGCTCGCTGTGCCGAACGACCCGCGGATGCTGCACGCCGCGATGGTGCATTTGCCGGTCGCCCTTTCGGTGATTGGCGTGGGGCTGGTGGCGGCGCTGGTGTGGGTGGGCGGGCGGAACGCGACGCTGCGGACGATTTCGCTGGTGGCGTATGTGGTGCTGCTGGTCTCGGCGTTTGCGTCGACTCGCTCCGGCGAAGCGGCGGAGGGAAAGCTCGGTCGGCTGCCCAAGCCGCTCCGCGCGCTGGTCCACGATCATGAGGAGATGGGCGAGAAGATCTGGATCTTCGCGGCGGTGGCGGCGCTGGGGATCGGGGCCGGCTGGCACGCGAATCGCCGACTCGCGGGGGCGGGGCGCGCGGTGGCGGCCGTGGCGGCGCTGGGTTGTGCTGGGTGGGTGGCAGTCACGGCGCACTACGGCGGCACGCTGGTTTATGAACACGGCCTGGGCGCGCCGAAGCGCGCTGCTCTCGCCGATGCAGCCGGCGATGGGCCGACCAGCGCGAGCGCTCCGAGCGCCCGCGATCTGGCCGACCCGCGGCTGTCGCATTTCCGCACGCAGGTCTGGCCGGTGCTGGTCGAAAGCTGCATCGGCTGTCATGAGGGGGATGAGCCGGCGAGCGGTCTGAATCTGACCACGATCGCCAACATCTTGCGCGGCGGCGAAAATGGTGCGGCGGTGGTGGCCGGCAAAGCGGAGCGGAGCCTGTTGTACCAGTTGGTCGCCCACGTGGAAGGCGTTACGCCGATGCCTTTTCGCGGGGATCGGCTGAGCGACGGGCAGATCGCGGCGATT
>JALHOX010000232.1 GCA_022842805.1 Phycisphaerae bacterium
GCCATCTGCGAACTGCGCGGCACCTACTTCTACGCCGACTACTGCTCGAACCGCATCAAGAGCTTCACCTACAACCGCGACACCGGCGTGCTGAGCAACTTCGTCGACCGCACCGCCGAGCTCGCGCCGGGCGGCGGCCTCTCGATCGTCAGCATCACCTCGTTCGGCGAAGACAACGCCGGCGAGCTCTACATCGTCGACCAGGGCGGCGAGGTCTTTAAGATCGTCACCGCCGTGCCGGGTTCGGAATGCCCCGATCCGATCCTGCTCGGCGACATGAACTGCGACGGCGTCGTGAGCGTCGGCGATATCGCCGGCTTCGTGCTGGCCCTGACCGATCCGGCCGGCTACGCGACGACCTACCCGACCTGCGACATCAACGCGGCGGACGTCAACCAGGACAGCGTGATCAGCGTCGGCGACATCGCCGGCTTTGTGGCGCTCCTGACCGGTCTGTAATCGGTATCGAGCCTTCGATCATCGGCCGATTCGATCCGCTCCCCTCAGGAAGCGACTTTCGAATCGACCGATGATGACCGCTTCCTCAGGGAAGCGGCCCTGACGAAACGCTGCCCCTCGATCACCGTCGCTCGCGGCGAGGATCGAGGGGCTTTTCATTACCATGAACAGCGCTGAACGACGCGGCACTGCCGCCTCGCGGGGGCGACGACCGGACTTTCATGAGGATGATGATGAGCCGAGGGATGTCGATTTCGTTGCTCTACTGCTGCCTTGCGTCGTCGGGGCTTGCCGCTGCTGGCGGGACGATTCCCGACCTGGGGACGGTGCTCGTCGTCGACGGGCTGACACGTCCGCTCTGGGTCGGGCAAGCCCCGGGCGACAATGACCGCCTCTTCATCATCGAACAATTCGACAATCAGCAGGGCCGCATTCGCATCTTCAAGCAATCGACCAGCACCCTGCTGACGACGCCGTTCCTCACGGTGGCTGTCTCCGACGGCAACGAGCAAGGCATGCTGGGGCTGGCATTCCACCCGCAATACGCGACGAACGGCAAGTTCTATGTGCACTACGTCGCGCCCGGCGGCGCGACGATTGTGGCGCAGTACACCGTCTCATCGAACGCCGACCTGGCCGACGCCGCTAGCGCCAACGTGATCTTTACCGTCGCACAGCCCTTCGCCAATCACAACGGCGGCTGGATGGCCTTCGGTGCGGACGGCTATCTCTATCTGGCGCTCGGCGACGGCGGCTCGGGCAACGATCCGGGCAATCGCGCGCAGAACATCAGCAGCTCGCTACTGGGAAAAATCCTGCGACTGGACATCAACGCCGACGACTTTCCGAGCGACCCCAATCGCGACTATCGCATTCCCGCCGACAACCCCTTCGCCGGCGCGACGGCCGGACTCGACGAAATCTGGCACTACGGACTGCGCAATCCCTATCGCTGCTCCTTCGATCGGCTGACGGGCGATCTGTACATCGGCGACGTCGGGCAAAATGATTGGGAGGAAGTCAGCTTCTGGAAATCGGCGACAGCGGCGGGACGAAACTACGGCTGGCGCTGCATGGAGGGCGACCACTGCACCGGCCTGAGCGGCTGCGCCTGCGAGATCGGCTGCGCGGGCGGGCCGCTCACGTGCCCGATCTATGACTACAGCCACCTCGTCGACGGCTTCTCCTGCTCCATCACCGGCGGCTATGTCTATCGCGGCAGCGCCATCTGCGCCCTGCGCGGCCACTACTTCTTTACCGACTACTGCTCAAGCCGCATTAAGACCTTCACCTACAACCGCGACACCGGCGCGCGCGGCTCCATCATCGACCGCACCAACGATCTGGCCCCCGGCGGATCGCTGGAGATTACCGGGATTACCTCGTTCGGCGAGGACAACGACGGCGAGCTCTATCTTGTCGATCAGGGCGGCGAAATCTACAAGATCATCACCAGTGCATCCGGCGCCGCCTGCACTTCGCAAATCCTCTTCGGCGACATGAACTGCGACGCCGCCATCGACGTGCGCGACATCGGCGGCTTCGTGCTCGCCGCGACCGACCTGACAGAGTACGCCGCGAGATTCCCATCATGCGACCCGGTCGCCGGCGACTTCTCGCAGGACGGAATCGTCTCGACCATCGACATCGCACCGTTCGTGGCGGTGCTGCTGGGCTTGTAGCGGCCTGCGGCTCGCAGGCCGACAAGCTTCGCACGCAGCCGTCGGCCGCAGCTTCATCCCACAGATTCTCACAAAGCTTCTCAAAAAGCCTCTTGACCCGCACCCCGCCCTACATGTAACGTATCGGTTACATATGGTTTCCGACGACATGGACGCGCTCTTTCAGGCTTTAGCGCATGCGGATCGCCGGAGAATTCTGGACCTGGTGAAGAGCATGCCGGGCTGCAGTGTGAACGACGTCACCAAGTACTTTCAGACCAGCCGCATCGCGGTGCTCAAGCATCTGCAAGTGCTGGAGCGGGCCAGGCTGCTCGTCACGCGCAAGGAAGGTCGCGTGCGCGAGCTGTACTTCAACGCCGCCCCGATCCAACTGGTCTATGACCGCTGGACGACCGAATTCAGTTCCTTTTGGGCCGGCACCGTGACCGAGCTCAAATATGTGACCGAGGCACTTGAGGCGAAAAAGAAGCAGAAGGCTGAGCCATGAACGACGTTCCGAGACAGGTGTATCAGGTGATGATCGAAGCGCCGATTCAGGCCGTTTGGGATGCGCTGACGAAAAAGGACGAAGTGCTTCCCTTCTTCTTCGGGTCGGTGCTGCGAACGCCGGGGCTGAAACCCGGCGCGCCGATCCGCATGCGCACGCCGGACAACAAATACACCGGCGTCGTCGGCGAAGTGAAGGAATTCGATCCGCCGCATCGCTTCTCGCACACCTTCCGCTTCACCAACTTCGACGATGCGCCCTGCAAGGTGATCTACGAACTGAAGGAAACGCCCCGCGGAACGGAGTTCACGCTGATTACGGAGGGTGTGCCGCCCAACACGAAGACCGAAAAGCAGATGGCCCAGGGCGGCCCTTTCATCACAAAGACCCTCAAAGACCTGGTCGAGCGCGGACGGCCGTCGTTCGGCACGCGGATGATCCTGCTGATCATCCGCCTCACCACGCCGCTGACACCGAAGCGGTGTCTGAGCAAGAACTGGCCGTAAATCAGAGATGGCGGATCGCGACTTTCAGAGGGATGCGCGACGACGCGGGAAACGTCCGCACGCAAGCTACGAACGGAGAGCAAAACCATGTTGGATCGCTGGATGATCGCTCTGTTGCTGGGAGTTGTCGCCCTATTTTGGGGCATCGGCGCAAGCCCGACGCCCGAGGACGCCAAGTCGCCCGCCGCGCCGGCAGCCGCGCCGGCGCTCTCTCCGGTGGTGGTCGAGGCCGTCGTCCCTGCTCCGCGGGCGGAAGTGTGGACGGCCTGGACGAGCGACGCAGGCCTGCAGACCTGGATGGCCCCGGGCACGAACATGAAACTCGAGATCGGTGGCCCGTTCGAGATTTTCTTCATGCCCACGGCGCCGCCCGGATCGCGCGGAGCGGATGGCTGCAAAGTGCTGAGCTATTTGCCGCAGGAGATGTTGTCCTATACCTGGAACGCGCCGCCGTCGCTGCCATTCGCACGGCAACACTACACCTGGGTGGTGGTCCAGTTCACCGACGCCGACGCAAAGAGCTGCCGCGTCAAGCTCACCCACCTGGGCTTCGCGGAGAAGGCAGCCGAGTTCGTGGACCACGCCGACGAATTCGCCAAGACCCGCGGCTATTTCGAGCGCGCCTGGACCCAAAAGCTGGCAGACCTCAAGCAGCGCTTCGAGACCGGCCCGCTCAAATTCGAATCATGATTTTGCAACGCGCAGATTCGCCGCTTTGCATCGGCGTTCACGGAGTCTGACAGACCGAACTGGAGCATCCGGAAATGGCGAAAGCACTCGATGACACGGTAGCGTCCATGATCCGCAATCTGGCGGAGAAGACGGGCAAGTCCCTAGAGCAGTGGGTGGCCCTGGCCCGCAAGAACGGCGCGACCAAGCACGGCGAGATCGTGAAACACCTCAAGGAAAAGCACGACCTCGGCCATGGCTACGCCAATCTCGTCGCCCATGAAGTTCTGCAATCGTCGTCGATGCAAGCCGACGACACCGATCTGGTCGCCGCTCAATATGCCGGCGAAAAGGCCGCGCTGCGCCCGCTCTATGACAAGCTCGTGGCTGCGATTCAAAAGTTCGGCGGCGACGTCGAGCTCTCACCCAAAAAGGCCTACGTGAGTCTGCGGCGATCAAAGCAATTCGGACTGCTCCAGCCCTCGACCAAAACACGGCTCGACGTCGGGCTCAACCTGAAAGGTGTTGAGCCGGTAGGCCGGCTGGAGGCGTCGGGCAGCTTTAACTCAATGTGTACCCACCGCGTTCGCGTCGAATCGGCAGATCAGATCGATAAGACGCTCATCGGCTGGTTGAAGCAGGCCTACGACGCGGCGTGATAGTGAGCAGAAGCCCTGGCTCTCAGGACCTGATGCCACGCGCGCCGGCCATTGGTAGTCCCGCACGTCGCCAACACCCGTGACGGGGTATCAGTTCGCCGTGAGCAGCACGACGAACGGCCCAATATCGCCGACGCTGACAACGCCATCGCAACTGACGTCGGCGTTGGTCAGTTCGCAGGCCGGAAACGCGACTGCGTATCCTTGCGGGTCGGTCAGTGACAGGACGAATCCGCCGATGTCGCCGACCGTTACGAATCCGTCGCAGTTCATATCGCCCGATCCGGTCACATCGAACGCGACGGGCAAGCTGGTCGTGTTGGCGCAGGGCGTCGTGACGATGCAACTGAAATCGGCCTCGTCGATCGCCTCCACAGCAATGATCGATAGCAGACTGGTGGTCACGCCCGCGTAATGTCCGTCATTCGCGAGGGGCATGCCATCGCGAAGCCACTGAAACGTCAGCGCCGGGCTTCCGACGACCGGCATCGACAGCAGCACATTGCGTCCGATGCAGCCCTGCGGCGAACGCGGGACGGCCAGAATCACCGGACCTCCGCGAAGCGTCATGCGAAGATTGGCGTTGCACCAATCAAAAAACGGCGAGCCGTTGTTGTCGCCGCGAATCCAGATTGCATCGCCGGGGTTCAGGGTCAGGGGCGAAAGCGTCGGCGTAATCGTCTGGTGTCCGTTCGCGGTAAATGGAATGAGCGTCGGCGCGATGATCGGCTGCGTGACACCCGCGATCCGCGCGTCGACCGAGAGCAGCACCCCATTGCTCCCACTATTGATCACCTCGGCGTCGAGATCAATGCGTGTGATCGTGATCGCGGTTTGCGGAGAAAAGACGGCGAAAACGTCGGCGTCGGCGGTGTTCCCGGGGTGGAAAAAGAGGCCGGTCATCGATGCCGGGCGCGAAGGGCTGAACGTCAGTTGATTCAAACCCGCGACATTCGACACCACCGGCCCGACGACGGGAATCGTGAACGCCGCCGGCGGATCGCCCCAATCGCCGATCGCACCACTGGGGCCGTTGCGAATGACCCCGGTGAGAAGCGGCCCATTCTCGCTGCCCTGGCGAAAGGTCCAGGCGCAGCCCGCTCGCTGCGCTTCGCCGCCGACGACCGGATTCGTGATGGCGCTAAAGCCGACCTGCATGTTGGTGTTGGTCAACGTGGTGCATTGGGCGAGCGCCCGCTGCGTAAGGGGCGCCGCCGTCGCCAGAGCGACGCAAAAGCCGATTCGACCGAGCATGAAGCTACTCTCCCATCCAAACTCAGAGCCGATCCGCCTGCGCCGCCCCCGTCTGCGGCGCGACCGCGGAGCCAAGACCCAAATTGTAATGAGCAGAAGCCCCCAAATTACTCGCAATCTTGTCGGGTTTTTGCCTGTAGCTTTCTGTCCAATCGACCCAACTGCCTGAGCAGCCGCCTGCGGGCCGGGGGCACCCGCGCGGAGACATTCGGTACAGAGCTGCAAAGAGGTCGAGGTTGCCCCCGAAAGGCATGGACCAGCACTTTCCCCTCGCACGCCCCCCGACGCATCATCGACGATCGAAACGCCGCCCCTACACCGGCGAAACTTGCTTCACCGCCGCCACCGCGTCGGCCAGTGCGGCCTCCCGCGGATAGACCAGCTTTTCGCGATAGTCCGGGTAGGCCCGCTGCAGCGCCGCGTGAACCAGCCCGAGGAACATCGGCGAAGGATCGAGCGGGCGGCTGGTCAACTCCGGGTGCGCCTGCGTACCCACAAAGTAGGGATGCCGCTCGCTCGGCAACTCCAGAATGTTCATGATCTCCGCTCGCGGCGATTTGCCCGAGAAGATCATTCCGCCCGCCTCAAGCTGGGAGACGTAGCGCGGGTCGACTTCATAGCGATGGCGAAAACGCAGCCGCGCCTTGGCCCCGAACATGCGCGCCGCCAGCGTGCCCGCGCGGACGTCGATGTCGTAGCCGCCCAGGCGCATCGTGCCGCCCAGCCCCTCGATCTTCTTCTGCTCCGGCAGCAGGTTGATCACCGGATGGCGACACTCCGACTCGATCTCGGTCGAGTGCGCATCGGGCAGGCCGCAGACATTCCGGGCGTATTCGATGCAGGCCATCTGAAAGCCGTAGCAGATCAGCAGCGTCGGCAGGCCGCTCTCCCGCGCGTGGTGAATGCAGGAGATCTTGCCGTCGGCGCCGCGCGTGCCGAACGCGCCGGGCACGATCATGCCGTGCAGATGTTCAAGCTTGGCGGGCGTTTCGTCGTCGGTCAGCTCGGTCGTATCGACCCAGTCCAACTGCACCTTGCAGCCGAAGAAGCCGCCCGAATGTTCGCAGGCCTTGATCACGCTGGCGTATGCGTCACGCACCGCGGTGTACTTGCCCATCACGCCGATGGTGACCTGCCGAGTCGGGTTGCGCATCCGGCCGATGTAGCTGACCCAGGTCTCGCGCGCCTTGCGCTCGCGCGCTTCGTCGACGCGCTCCTCAAGCTGCAGATATTCGACTACCGCCTTGTCATACCCCGCCCCGCGCAGCATCTCCGGGATGTAATAGACGCTGTCGCAGTCGTGCATGCTGAAGACGCGCTCGGGCGGCACGTTGCTATACAGCGCGATCTTCTCGCGCACCTTGCGCTCCACCGGATTCTGCGCACGACAGGCGATGATGTGCGGCTGAATGCCGCACTCCATCAGTCGGCGGATGCCCAGCTGCGCCGCCTTGCTCTTCTGCTCGCCCAGGATCGCCGGCTCCATCACATAGGTCAGTGCGACGAAGCAGACGCTGCGCTGCCCTTCCTCAAAGGCGAGTTGCCGCATGGCCTCGATGTAATACGCGTTCTCGACGTCGCCCACCGTGCCGCCGATCTCGACAAAGACCACGTCCGCCCGCGTGCCCAGGGCCAGCTCGCGCAGGCGGTTCTTCACCTCGCCCGTGACATGCGGGATCATCTGCACGTCGCGACCCAAGTAGCCGCCCGTTCGCTCGCGCTCCAGCACTTTTCGATAGATCTGCCCGCT
>JALHOX010000233.1 GCA_022842805.1 Phycisphaerae bacterium
GGGCCAACTCGCCGCGCACGGCGGCGCGGGCGCGAGCCATCGCCGCTGCGGCCCCCGGCGGCGGCGGCAGGCGCTCGAACAAGCCGTCGAAGGAGGCCGTTTCGGCCTCGATCCGCTGCTCCAGTTGTTCCCATCGATCGCTCATTCGCTGTCTTCTTCGCTCGGACTCATCCACTTCTTTAACCGCTGCAAAGCGCGATGCGCTCGCGCCAGCGCGGTGCCCAGGGGCACATTTAGTACGTCGGCGATCTCGCGAAACGAGAGGTCGCCATAGTGACGCATCATCAGGATTTCGCGTTCCGGCTCGCTCAGTCTTGCCAGCGCCGCCTCCAAAAGGCCGGCGTCCTCGCTCGCGGCCAGGCGGGCCGAGGGCGTCGCGTCGTCCCGCAGGTCGACCGGCGAACGCGACTCCTCATCTTCGCGTTCACTGTCGAGCGAGAGCGTCATGCCGCGACGACGTCGGGCGCGCACCTGGTCGCGAGCCAGATTCGCGGCGATTCGAAAAATCCAAGCCTCGAATCGGCCGTCGTGCGAGTAGCGGTCGATCGTCCGCACGACCCGGAGAAATGTTTCCTGCGTCAGGTCCTGCGCGACATCCGCTGAACCGGTCAGCCGATAGAGCAGGCCGTAGACGCGCGGTGAAAACGCAGCGACGAGTTCGTCGAGCGCCGCGGGGTCGCGACGCCGCGCTCGCCCGAGCAGTTCATCGTCGCGCCCGCCATTCTCCACTGCGACCTCTACCGCCTTCGGCTAAACGTCGCGCTGGTGTGCTTATTGCGAAATCAGAATTGCCGCGATCGTAATTTTGTGTTGGCTCGGGAGTTGCGCGACTCCCACTATTATCGGACGCCCTACTCGTACCTCTTATTCCGATGTTCGATCCAGCCGCCCCGCATTCGCCCTTCGGGGTCGTGATGAGTCCAGTGGATGACGCCGCCCTGCTCCGACCATTCGTATTCGCCGCGAAAACGCACGCGATCGTCGGCGGCGACCGGGATTCGATCGGCTAAGTCTATGTTGTGAGAGACTTTAAGCGTCATCCCGCCGGCGATCTCGACGATGAAGTTCTGATGGCGCGAGCCGTCGTTGTCGTCGGGCAACAGGCGCACCACGCGCCCCTGCGTCTCGACCCAGTGATCGGAAGTGCCGGCCTCGAACGCATCGGCGATTTGCTGCGCCCCGAGATCGAGCTTGGCGTCGGCCTCGGATCTGGTCGTCGTGGAGCGACGACTGCTCTGAGAAGGCTCGCGGCGAGTTTCCGACGCGCGAGGTCGCGATTCCCGGTCCCGGTTGACCTCAGACTGGGAAGGCTTCTCAGGCTTCGTCGACGGCGTGTTGCCGGTGATACGGTTGTAGATCCAGCCCAGGGCGGCAAGGACCACAACCGCGATCGCCCCGAGAATTCGCCGCTGAATCGTCATGCGCGGCCGATAGGTGTAGGTACGCCGCCGGGTTTGCGGCAGGCGGAAAATGTCGCCCCAGTTGAAGCCGGGTTTGGCCATGGCGCGGGCCAAGGTAACCAAAGAGGCGGGCGTGCGCCAAACTGGAAACTCGCGGCGGTGCGGCAGGTCGAAAATTGCGCGTCCGGACGGCTGCGCGGCTGGCAAACGGTCGCGGGTTCGTCAACCCCCTGACTTGAAATTGTGGACTTCGTACCTACTATCTCGCGTTCGAATCACGACGTGCGTTTGCTGGCGCGGATCGCGGCGTGTTTCGAGGGCGTTTCCAAACACAGCGCGAACTCCCGCTTTTTTGTGCGCGGGAGAGTCCCCCTCGCGATATTGCGAGCGGGCGCGATTTTTCGGGAGTGGTGTTTCTTTGCAAACGCTCCCGACGCCCGATGGTCTGCTGATTGACGATTGGCTCAACACCGCGACGCGACGATTAGCGGCGGCGGATGCCCGTGTGGGCGGTCCGACCAGTGCGCCGCACGCGACGCGGACGATTGGAATAGGAGAGCAAGAAATGACAGGATCGATGAAGGCTCGTTGGTTCGTGACTGCTGCCGCCGGTCTGTTCGCGTTCGCCGGTCTCGCGACCGCCGAAACCCCGAAGCCGCCGGTTGAGACCGCTAAGGATGCCGCTCACGCCGCGGTCGACAAGGTCGCCGGCGAGAAGACCGAGAAGCCGGTCAACATCGTGAAGACGGCCCAGGCCTGCAAGGAGCACAAGACCTTTGCGAAGCTGGTCGAAGTCGCGGGTCTGGCCGAGACGCTGAGCGACGAGAAGGCTCAGTTCACCGTTTTCGCCCCGACCGATGAAGCCTTTGCCAAGCTCGGCAAAGAGACGCTCGAGACGCTGATGAAGCCGGAGAGCAAAGAGAAGCTGCAGAACATCCTGAAGCATCACGTCGTCGCCGGCACGGTCAAGGCCGAGCAGGTCACGACGTTGAAGACCGTCAAGCCGCTCGCGGGCCCGGAGATTCCGGTGACCGTGGCCGACAAGAAGGTCATGATCGGTAAGGCGACCGTCACGACGGCCGACGTGATTGCGTCGAACGGCGTGATCCACGTCGTCGACACCGTCATCATCAGCGAGTAGTTCTCGCTTCGACGACTGTCTGATCGAAACTGCAGGCGTAGTGCGACGCGGAGAGCGTTGGCTACGCCTGCTTCGCTTTCGGGGGGTTTGCCGGCCCAGCCGCGGTGTCAAGCGTCAGGTCGAGCGACGGTGAAAAGGCGTGACGGTGAAACGGTGTGACAATGAAACGGGGAAACGAAGAACCCGACTCCTCTGCGACAGCCCCCTTCTGCATTCTTCATTCTGCATTCTGCATTTTTCTACTCGCCACACTGGGCGCGTCGAATGGCGCGGACCAGCAGTTCATGGACTTTGTGCGGGTTGGCGACAAAGTTCCAGTTCACCGCGTGCGAGCGGGCGTCGGCGGAGCGGATCTGCACGCTGCCGAGATTCAGCCAGCGCTGATAGGCCGCGGCGCGGACCTGACAGACGCTGACGCGCGCCAGCAGGCAATCGCGGAAATCGGTCCGCAAGACGCCCGAGACGCCGACGACGCGGCGATTGGTCAGGTAGTAGTGTCGGCTGGCCCATTGCTGCACGGCGTACATCACCCGCCCTAGGGCGACGACGATGCAACTGTTGATCAGGAATGCGTCGTAGCCGACGGACGCGGCCGGCTTGGCGACGAAGATCAGGGCCGCCGCCAGCGCCATCGAGACCACCCAGCGCCAACTGACGAACCAGATGTACCAGGGCGACGGCTTGAGCGAGACCTGGATCAGTTCGTCGCCGGAGAGCACCTCGCCCTGCAGCGCGGGAACGCGGGGCGGGACTACGACAACGGCGTCGGAAGCGGCGGCGACGATCGGCTCCGGAGTTGCGCAGATGACGACCGCGACGGGAGCGGGGCGTTCGTGCTGGGTGACGTCGTCTTTCATCGCATCATCTCGGGTCGCAGCACACCGATGTGAGGATAGTTGCGATAGAGATCGTCGTAATCGAGACCGTAGCCGACGACGAACTCGTCAGCGATGTCGAAGCCGACGAATTCGGCATCGACGCCGGGCGGGGCCTTTCCGGGTTTTCGCAGCAGCACGGCAGCCCGCACGGAGCGCGCCCCGCGCTGGTGGACCATGCCGCGGACGCGGGCCAGCGTCCCGCCGGTGTCGAGAATATCGTCGACGATCAAGACGTCGCGGCCTTCAAGGTCTGTGCTCAACTCCAGCGTCGTGCGCGCCTCGGTCGGGCGAGTGGAGCGGCCGGGGTAGGTCGAGATGCTGACCATCGCCAGTCGCATGCGGCGCGGCAGGCGGCGCATGAGATCGGCGACGAAGATGATTGAGCCGGAGAGGATCGGGACGAGCGTCAACTCGCCCGCATCAGACGGGTAGGCGGCGGCGATCTCATCCGCCATCGCCGCGACGCGCCGCGCGATGTCGTGATCGCGAATCAGGATGCGGTCGATCTCCGCTTCCATATTGCGAATATATCGGATGGAACGCGACCGCGTTCGGAGCCGGACGGGACGCGGGGGATTTCTGCGGGAAGAAAGCCGGACGGGACGTACAATGCGCGCCATGAACCGAAAGCTCGTTTCTGCGCTCGCATGGCTCGCGACCCTGGCGCTGGCGGCGCCGGCGGTCGCCGACATTCCCGAACTCTTCGGCATCGGCAAAAAGGACGCCCCCGCCGCCAGCGAGGATCTGTGGGCGATTCGCTGCCTGGCGATCACGGGCGAAAACCGGCAATCGCGCGCCAATGCCTATGGCGACGCGCTGCGCAAGGTGCGCGGGCTGGATGCCAAGCGTGTGCTGGTTTTGCACTATGACGAGGAGAGCATTGTCTTCTACGGTCGCTTCGCGCGCGTGCTGGACAGCAAGAGCGGCAAGGAGCGCTTTGAGCCGGATCCCGCGCCGACGCTGAAGACGATTCGCGAGCTGTATTTGCAGAATTCGAAGCTGGCGGCGGACGACCCGGCGAACTGGCCGTTTCGGCTCGCCGCGCTGGATCAACTGCCGACGGGAGACTCATCCCACCCCGAGTGGGATCTGGAGAACGCGTCGGGCTTTTGGGCCGTACACGTCGCGGTGTTCTACAACTGCGACGAGATGCGCGAGCGCAAGCGCGCCGCAGTCGAATACTGCAAAATGTTGCGGGAGCAGGGAAACGAGGCCTACTACCACCACGGGACCGACAAGAGCTCGGTCTGCATCGGCGTGTTTCCCGAGGCCGCGGTCGTGCCTGTGAAGTCGAAAGACGCACTCACCGGCGCTATCAAAGTGTCTTACGGCGTCAGCGATCAGCGAGTCGCCGACATCATGAAAAAGTTTCCGGAGAGCCTCGAAAACGGCCACAGAGTGTTTGAGCGGGCCTCGGGCGGCGGCGGCGAACGCGGCAAGGCGAATCCGTCGTTCATCGTCAAACTGCCGCGGGCGGCGCGCGAACGCGCGACCGGCGGCACGCCGTGAGCGAGACCGGCGGCGGATCCGGCCTGTGCGTGCTGCTGGCGACGCGGAATGCGGGCAAGCTGCGCGAAATTCGCGAGAAGTCGGCGGGCGCGCCGTGGCGATGGGTGGGGCTTGAGGATTTCCCAAACGTGCCCGAAGCGCCCGAAGAGGCGCCGACGCTCGAAGAGAATGCCCGCGCTAAGGCTGTCTTCTATGCCAGGGCGACCGGTCTGACGGCCCTCGCCGACGACTCGGGGCTGGTCGTTGATTCGTTGGGCGGAGAGCCGGGGGTGCACTCGGCGTACTACGCGGGTCTGCCGCGCGACGATGCGGCGAACAATCGCAAACTGATCGCCGAACTGCGGCGACGCGAACTGAATGACGATCGTGCGCGGGCGGCGCGCTTTCGCTGCGAATTGGTGCTGGCGGGGCCGGATGGGCGGATTTTGCTGACGGCGGGCGGGGCGCTCGAAGGGCGCATCGTCGACCAGCCCCGCGGCGCCGGTGGGTTCGGCTATGACCCGCATTTCTTCGTGCCGTCGATGGGGCGCTGCCTGGCGGAGCTGACATCGGCCGAAAAGAACGCAATCAGCCATCGCGGACAGGCCATGGAGCAGATGCTCAAGCAGATGCGCGCGTTGTTCGCCGCCGACTAACGATCGGCGCGTCGCGGATGCAGACGGGGTGTTGCATTCGATCGTCTGAGGTCGAAGCTCTCTAAGGCCCCGTGAGCAACATCACAAAGGGACCGATATCGCCGACGGTGACGAACCCGTCGCAGTTGATATCCGCGTGGGTCATGGGGCAGCTCGGGTACTGCATCGGATAGGCCGCGGGGTTGGTGAGCGCGAGTACGAAGCCGGCGATGTCGCCGACCGTGACAGAGCCGTCGCAGGTCATGTCGCCGAGCAGAACGAGTTCGTTGTCGAGGATGGCGGGGAACGGCAGGTCGATCAGACAAGGGGTGATGTCGGGCCCGCGAGAGCCGCGGACGCGGACGCGTGCGCCAATGTTCGTTCCCATCAGATTCTCGACCCAATATGTCACACCGTCGTCGCCCTGCAGCAACACGCACTCCGGCCCCGGCGCGACAAGACCGCAAACCTCAATACAGCGGCCGACGCGGTTGTCCTCGATGCCGGGTCGCACAAATGGCAGGCAGAGGCGCGACTCGGGATTCAGGCAACCCGTGACCCAGATCGGCTCGTCGAGCGGCAGATTGCCGATGTTTTCGATGAAGAGCAGGTCGCTGCCGGACCCGACGAAGATCGGGCAGCCCTGTGGACCGGGGCGGATCTCGCCGCAGTCCTTGAAGCAGCGGCCGATGGTGTTGCTCTCGATCCCTGGGGCTGCGGGCCGCGGCGGGCATATCTGCGAGTTCGGGTTGATGGCGCCGGTCACCCACACTTCATCGCCGGGGCCGAAGATTCCGACATTTTGAAGGCCGTACAGCGCGCCGGTCTCGGTCTGCAATTGGACACAATCGGAGCCCGCAATGAGCACGCCGCAGTCTTCGAAGCACTCGGCAATGCCGTTGTCGATGATGGCCGGCGCCGCAAAGGGGGCGCAGAGTTGGGATTGCGGATCGATGTATCCATCGACCCATACGCGAGCCCCGACCAAAAATGGCCCGGTGTTTTCGATGAAGTAGGCGGCGCCGCCGTCGTCTACAAAGCGAACGCAGCCCTGCGGGCCGACGGCGAGCGTGCCGCAGCCGCTGAGATGTTGCAGCGGCGGGCTCTCATCGATCCAGATCGCGTCGAGACCTGCCTGCAGCATACCGGGGACGATGGGGCCGAACGCCGCCAGCAGATCATCCTCGCGCTTCACGATATAGCCGGCATTGGAGAGCAAGTCGCCTTCGTTGATCTGCGCGCCCAGGCATTCGGAAAAGAAACTTGTTTCGATGGAGAACCAGATTTCGCCGTTGCGGGGCAGGTAAAGCGCGTCGAGACCGACATCGGGCTGCACCGGTTTGGGGCAGAAGTTCTGAATGAGTTGTTGATTGGTCGCGACGATCGTGCCGTTGGTGCTGAGGATGTCGCCGTGCTGGAGCTTGGCGCCGAGCGAGCCGGAGAAGGCGTCAGCTTCGATCGAGAACCAAATCGAATTGTTCGGCGGCGGGCCGCCGTCCGGGGAGATGTCGAAGTTCAGGTGTACCGCGTCGAGACCGGGCGCCAGAAATGGCGGAGACAACGCGAAGGGAAACATCAGCTGAGCGTTGGTGATCACGCCGCCATCGATGTTCAGCAAGTCGCCGTCGGTAATGATCTGGTTCAGACATTCGTCAAACCAGCCCTGCTCGGGAGAGAACCAGACGAGGGTGCCGGTGCGATGGAGCGCATCGAGACCGAAACTGGACGGCGCCTTGGGGCAAAAGTTCGCGACCAGCTCGGCATCGGTCAGAAGCCGCTCGCCGTCGTCGCGACAATCGTCGCCGTGCCCGATGAGTTGCCCTGCACTGGGACCGTGAGTGGCGGCAAAGTCGCGCTCGGTTGAGAAATGAAACTGTGATTGCGCGACGGCCTGAGC
>JALHOX010000234.1 GCA_022842805.1 Phycisphaerae bacterium
CAGCTCGCGTACGGTTCCGGTTGCAGGTCAAAGACGGGCTCGACCCCGCGGACGCCGAGCGCCGGCTATTTTCCCAGTTGTTCCAGGGCGCGTTTGGCTTCGTTGCGATGGGGGCGGGCGGCGGCGGCCTCGGTCAGCCAGCGGCGAACGGCCGCGCGGTCGAGCGGGAGGGATTCACGAGCGACGGTCATCAGCGTCAGATAGGCGGGAGCAAAGTCTTCCGAGGCATGGATACTGCGCAATAGCAGTTCACCGGCTTCGAGGGGGCGGTGCTCGCGCTGGGAGAGCAGAGCGTCGAGAAAAAAGTCGCGCGCGGCCTGGTAGCCGGCGATTCGCCGCAGCGACTCTTGGCTCATCGCGCCGCTTTCCGAGAGCGATTTCGGAAGGCGCGCATCGGCCCCGGTGCGCGAGGTGACGACCATCGCTCCTGCCGTCGAGCCGCCTCGCGTGCGTTGGAGCAGATGGCGGATGAGCGTTGGACCGCCGCTGACGTTGCGATAGGCCTGCGCCGGCGCTTCGAAGAGGACGCGGGGGTGGTCATCAGAATTCAGCGTCGCGTTCGGCGCGGCCGGATCGAGCAACTGATCGAGTTCGCCGCAATACGCGCCCCAGATCGAAACCGGTCCCGACTGGAGGTCCACCTTTCCTAATTCGAACAGCAGCTTGCGCGACGTCGGAAACTCGCTCTCCGCCCGCCAGCGCGGCGTGGCGTCTGCGCTGGCGACGATCGCGAGCGCCGGCGTCTCAATATTGAATACTCCGAGGAAACAGGAGCCGCCGCCAAAGGCCGCCTGGAACGAGCGGAGGATCAGATCGAGAGTGGGCGGGTCCAGTTGGTGCAGCGGCAGCCATTGTGCGAAAAGCCCGCCCGGCGCCAGTCGGCCGCGCAGCGCGGCGAAGTGCTCGACGGTGTAGAGCGAGGCGGCGCCGTCCAGCGCGGGGTGAAAAAGATCGGCGACGATCACGTCGTACGTTCGATCGGCCGCGGCGACGAATCGACGGGCGTCTGCCGTGATCACGCGCAACTGGGGTGAATCGAGCGCTGCGGCGTTGTCGGGGCGGAAGTGGTCGAGCAGCGCCACCACCTCGGGCAGAAGTTCGACACCGTCGGCTTGAAGATCCTCATACTCGCCGGCGGCGGCGAACGTGATCGCGGTGCCCAGGCCCAGGAACAGCGCGCTGCGCGGGTGCGGATGGAGCAGGATCGGCAGATGTCCCTGGCGCAGCTCGGCGAACGCGCCGCGCCCGGTGCTGCCCATCTGAAACGTGCGATTCACGCGGAGGACGTTTTCGCCGTCGGCGGTGGAGGCGACCAGAGCGGTGGAGCGGATGCCCTCGCGCGTTGCGATCGGCACCAGACCGGGCGGGAGCGCGAGACGGTCGAGCGGCGGCGCGGAGGCGGCCAGCGCGAACACGCACAGTCCGCCAATCAGGGCGAGCAGCGGACGGCCGATCGCCGGGAGCAGATAGCCCGCCGCGACGACGGCGAGCGTCCAGCGCAGCCCCAGCGTGGGGACGGCCAGCGCGCCCACCACTGCCGGCGCCACGGCGCAGCCGAGCGTATTCAGCGCCAACGCCGCGCCTACGCCGCCGCGCGGGCCGCGGGCGGTCTGGGCCAGGGCGGCAAAGAGCGCACCCATCAGCAGTGCCGGAAACCACAGTGCGGCAGCGGCCGAGAGAGTTTCGGCGCTGACCGCGGCGAGCACGGCGGCGCCGAGGCGGGCGAGGGCGTTGTCATGAATGGCAGGCAGCGACGGCACAAGCAGAATCTGCAACGCGCAGACGACCGCCAGCAACAGCGGCAGCCAGGCCCGCGCGCGGTCGGCGGCGCGCGGCGAGTCGCCGGCGAATGATTCGTAGAGCGCGGCGCCGGCGGCAGAGGCGACGAGATAGACGGCGAGCGCCGCGGCGAAGCTGAACACGGTGTTCTCAAAGCACTGCGCCAGGACGCGCAGCATCGCCACTTCGTAGCCCACGCCCAGCAGTCCGGTCAGAAACAGCGTGGCCAGCAGGGCGCGCGGCCGAGCTGCTGCGTCGTCTCGACCCACCGGCGGCGGTTCATCACGCACGCTTTCGCCGCGAGCCGGGCCGAGCCATGTGAGCACGGCGCACAGGGCGTTGATCCCCGCGAACAGGAAGGCGCTGCGACGGACGCCCAGCGCGGGCATCAGCACGAAAACCGAGCCGAGTACGCCGATCGCCGCGCCCAACGTGTTGGCGGCATACAGCCCGGCGAGGACGCGCGGCGAACCGCGCAGCCGCGCCAGCAGCCGCTCCATCGCGGGCAGCGTGGCCCCCATCGCCGCGGTGGCGGGAAGCAGCACGAGAAACGGAACGATGAAAGCGACCAACGCGTGGCGGAGCGGCGAAGGCTCGACGCCGATCCAGGGGCCGACGAGCGCATTGGAGGCGGGGATCAGCGCCGTGGTCAGCGCGGCCCACAGGCCGATCACGAGTTCGCAGCCGGCGTACCAGGCGCCGGGTCGACGAGAACGGGCGATCACACGGTCGAACAGCGCCGCCCCGAGCGCGAGGCCGGAGAAGAACGCGGCCACCACGGCCAGCGCCGCCGGATATTCGTGGCCCAGCCCGACGGCGAAGGCGCGGGTCCAAATCAGCTCATAACCCAGGCCCGCCACGCCCGACAGGAAGAAGATTGCGTAGATGGACGTCGTGCGTGTCATAGGTGGGCGGATTGTGCGTGGGCGGGGCGGCGTGTGCAAAGGCGTGCGGCGTCCGGGCGCCGGCTGGGTTGCGGGATTTTGCCCGCGGCGAACCCGAAAGCGCCGCCGTCAGCCGGCGCGCGAGATCAACGCGGTCGGATTCGCGCCGACCCAACCGAGCCAGAAGGCGCAGAGGCTCCGGGCGAAGGCCTCGTACTCGCGGAAATCGTTCGGCTTGGTGACGTGGGCGTTGGCGTGCAGCGCGTAGCTGCGCTTGAGGTCGCGCTCGGAGCGGGAGGCGGTCAGCACGATCACGGGGATATCGCGCAGCTCGGGATCTTTTTTGAGATCACTGAGGATTTCGTGGCCGTCGCGGGTCGGCAGGTTGAGGTCGAGCAGGATGACGTGCGGACGGTCGCGCGCCGGGACGGCGCGGATCGCCTGCAGCGCGGCATCGCCGTCGGCGAATTCGTTGAGGACTATCCCGGGCGCGCAGCGTTGAAACGCAGAGCGAATGAACAGCGCATCATCGGCGTTGTCCTCCACGATCCACACACGCGCGGCACGTCCATCGGGCATCAATACTCATCCTCTTCTACCCCTCGCTTCGACCATCAGCCGCCGGCCGATCTGACCTCGGAATCGAGAAGTAAAACGTGCTGCCCGTGCCGGGCGCCGACTCGACCCAAATCCGTCCGCCATGCTTCTCCACGATTCGTTTCGCGATCGACAGTCCGACGCCGGTTCCCGCGAGTCCGCTGCTTGGGTTCAGCCGCTTGAACATCTGGAAAATCCGCTCGTGGTGCTCGGGGCGAATGCCGACGCCATTGTCAGACACTCCAAACACCCATTCGTCAGGCTGAACCGCCGACTTGATCGTGATCTGGGGAGCGCCGCCGGCGTGTTTGATGCCGTTGTCGATCAGGTTTTGGAAGACCTGTTCGAGCAGCGCGGCATTGGCGGCGATGCGCGGCATCGGCTCGCGCACGATGTTGGCGCCCGCGCGTTGCATTGTCGACTCGAGTGAGGCCAGCACATTGTCCAGGATCTGATCTACGTCGGTGGGGGTGCGCTCCATCGCCTCCGGGCCTATTTGGGAATATCGGCGTATTGCGTCGATCTGGTTCTGCAAATGATTAACCGCGGCGTCGACGCGATCAAGGTGCAGCTTCTCGCGATCGTCGAGTTTTCCCTCAATTTGGTCGCGCAAAAGCTGGCAGTAGCCGCGGATGGTGCGGAGAGGTTCCTGCAGGTCGTGGGACGCAATGACGGAGAATTGCTCCAGTTCGCGGTTCGAGGCCTGCAGGCGCTCCGCGGCGCGGTGCAGTGCGTCGATTCGAATGGCCTCGTCGGACATGTCGCGGATGATGCCTGTGAAGCGCCGCTCGGCCCCCAGCCAAAATTCGCTGATGGACAGGTGGACCGGAAATATCGCGCCGTCCTTGCGCCTGGCGCGCACTTCGCGCCCCGTGCCGATGATCTTGGCGTTGCCGGTGCGCAGGTATGCCGCCACATAGTCGTCGTGCCGGCGTGAATCCGGCCCGGGCATCAGCAGCGACACGTTTTGGCCGACCAGACCATCGGGGTGATAGCCGAACATGCGCCCGGTGGCGGCGTTCACCGCCTGGATCTCGCCGCGCTCGTTGATGGTGATGATGCTGTCGACCGCGTTCTCGACGATCGCGGCGAGCTGCGTCGCGGAGTCGCGGGCGGCTTCGGCGCTGCGCTGGCGGCGCTCGGTCTCCTGGATCAGGGCCTGCTGGGCCAACCGCTGCTCGGTGATGTTTTCGTGCGCGATGCAAACGCGACGCGGGCCGGCGGATTCGAAGGGGCGGACGCGCACCGTGAACCAGCGCTGCTCGTCGGGCGCGTGGCAGGGATATTCAAACATGAACTCGGACTGGCTGCCTTCGATGACGCTTCGAATGCCGGCGACGATCGTGCGGATATTCGCACCCTCGTCGCGCATCGTCGAGCGGGCGGCGTTTTCGCAAACTTCGAGGTAGTTGGTGCCCACGCCTGCGTTGGGCGCGCGCCAGTCATTGCGCTTCGCGAACTCGCGCCAGGCGCGGTTGACGAAAATGATCTCGCCCGACTCGTCGAGAATCGCGATCTCCGCGGAGAGCGAATCGAGCGTCGCATGCAGAAACTGTTCCGACTGTCGGCGGGCCTGCTCGCTGGCCTTGATCTGGTCGATCGGCACAAGCGTCAGCACCGCGCCATCGCACTCATTGCGGTTGTTGACGAACGGCAGCACGCGCAGCAGGAACCAGGCCCCGGATTCGTTCTGCACTTCCTCCACGAACGGCTCGCCGGTTTCGATTACGCGCGTGACGCAGGTCGGGATGTGCACGCCGCGCAGCGTCGCACTGAACTGCTGCACGGGCCGGCCCAGATCGTGATCGAGCAGTTGGATCACGTTCTGCACCGCCGGCGTGAAGCGACGGATGCGCAGGGCGCGGTCGACGAAGATCGTGCCCAATTCGGTGCTGCGGAGCAGATTGTCAAAGTCGTTGGTGAGCCGCGTCAGTTCGTCGATCTTGGATTGATATTCGGCGTTGACGGTGTAGAGCTCTTCGTTGACCGAGTGCAGCTCTTCGTTGGCGCTTTGTAGCTCCTCATTGGCGGCGAGCAGCTCCTCGTTCGTGCTCTGCAACTCCTCGTTCGAAGTCTCGAGCTCCTCGATCATCGCCTGCAGGCTTTCCTTGCTCTGCTGCAGCTCCTGCTCGAGATCGTGAATGCGCGAGTCCTTCTGATCTTCGAGTCGCAGCTCGACGCCGCTGTCGATCGGTTCGCGGCGGCGCTCGTCGAAGATCGCCAGCAGCAGGCGCGACTCGGTCGGCCCGGCGGGAATCGGCGTGACCTGCAGGTTGACGACGCGCAGATCGTTGCCCGTGCGGACGCGCAGATCGCGGTAGGAGAACGACTCGTTCGACTTGGTGGCGCGGTGCAGCGCGGTGGACAGCGCAACGCGCAGATCCTCGACGGCAAGCTTATTGACGTCGGCGGAAAACTGGCCCGACGGCGTTCGAAGATAGGGACTGACGTCGCCGAAGGTGTGGACCAGCTCGAACTCGGTGGAAACCAGCAGCGCCGGAGGAAAATAGGAGCGCGAGATAAAGTCGAACGCGCGGCGGAAGGGCGCGTCGGCCGTGGGGCGCACGCTGCGATCGGGGGTCGAGAGCGGGGCGCGCAGCCGGGCGGAGAGGTCCATCTCCGGCGAATGCCGGGTGATGGGCACCGCCTTGGTGGGGTCCTTCTGATAGATGCGGTTCTTTTCTTCGGTGGTCTTAAAGGCGAATTGCAGATCGCCGGGCGTCTCGCTCGAGCCGAGCATGAGGTAGCCCGAGGGGCGCAGCGCGAAATGCAGCATGGCCAGCACGCGCTGCTGGGCCGACGGCTGGAGATAGATCAGGAAATTGCGGCAGGAGACGAAGTTCAGCTTGGTGAACGGCGGATCCTTGAGGAGATCGTGGCGGACGAAGACGATCGACTCGCGCACGGAGCGCAGCACCTCATATTTTGAGCCGCGCCGCAGGAAAAACTGATTCAGCCGCCGCGGACCGACGTCGGCGGCTATGACTTCGGGATATTGACCGAGGCTGGCGATTTCGATCGCGGCCTCGTCGATGTCGGAGGCGAAGATTTTGAGCTCGCGCCGCGTGCCGAATTCGGCGAAGCCCTCCTCGAACATCATCGCCACGCTGTAGGCCTCTTCGCCCGTCGAGCAGGCGGTGATCCAGGCCCGGATCGGCTCTTCGGCCGGCGTGTCGGCGAGGATCTTGGGAATCAGCACGCGGCGCAGCGACTCCCACGCGTCGTTGTCGCGGAAGAAGCGCGTCACGCCGATGAGCAGGTCCTGCGTGAGCGAGGCCACTTCGGCTTCGGATTCGCGCAGCAGCAGGATGTACTGATCGAGATCGGAGATGTGGTTGAGGCCCATGCGGCGCTCGATGCGCCGGCTGAGCGTGCCGGGCTTGTAGGCGGAGAAATCGGCGCGCTTCGTGGAAATGAGGATGCGGACGATCTCGTCGAGCTTGGTGGGCTCTTTGAGCAGACGGCGCGAGGGCTGATTTTCGCGAAAGCCCGGAAGATTGAGAAAGCGCTGCAACTGATCGGCGAGATCGGCGGGCGGCATGACGAAATCGGCCAGCCCCGTGGCGATCGCGGCGCGGGGCATTCCATCGAATTTGGCCGAGCGCTCGTCCTGCACCATCACCATGCCGCCGGCCTCTTTGATGGCTCGCACGCCGCGCGAACCGTCGGAACCGGTGCCGGACAGGACGATGGCGATGCCGCGGTCGCCGACGTCCAGCGCCAGCGAGTTGAAGAAGACGTCGATCGGCAGGTTTAGTCCCTGACGCGGCTCCTGATCCACGAGCTGGATGGTGCGATCCTGCAGGAGGATGTTTTTACGCGGCGTCAGCAGATAGACCGTGTTCGCGACGACGCGCTGGCCGTGCTCGGCGCGCATCACGCGCAGCGTCGTGCGCCGCGCCAGAATCTCGTCCATCAGGCTGTTGAAATCGGGGGAAAGATGCTGCACCACGACGAACGCCACGCCGCAGTCGGGCTCGATCCGCTCGAAGAAATTCTCGATCGCCTCGAGACCACCGGCCGACGCGCCGACGCCGACGATGTAACTGGGATCGTGCTGGTTTTGGGATTGGGGATCGACTGCGTCAATCGCGTCGGGCGTTTCGAGAGACATCGAAAACCTCCGCCAAAGGAGCGAGATTTGAAGCACCTTTGGCCAAGATCATATCGATGTTTGG
>JALHOX010000235.1:0-5212 GCA_022842805.1 Phycisphaerae bacterium
AGCAGCCGGCGACAACCGAGACGCGCGATGTGCGGCATGTGCGCCTGGCCGAACCGATCCAGGCGCGGCTCGACGGGCGCACGTCGCATGGGGCGGTGTTGAAATCGGAATTGCGGGCGAGCGAGGAGTAGCGCGCGGCCATCGCGGACAGCGATGCGGCGGCCGCTACATGATCATTCTCCGGTCGCGGCGCTGGTGGGCGCGCTGGCCGGCGCGGTGGCTTCGGGAGCGGCGACGGGGCCGCCGGCGTACATCGGCAGATAGCGGTAATAGACCTCGAGCATGAGCGTGCAGAGGGCGGTCTGGTAGACGCGGCCGCCGGCGCTGGCCCACTCGCCCTCGGGATCCCAGCTTCCGGCCGCGTGTCCCGCGCGCTGCTGTGCGTCGATGAGCGTGCGACTCAGTGCGGCATTCCAGCGATCCCACGCTTCGCCCTGGGCGTTGAAGAGCGCGAGCGTGGCGTAATACCAGTAGTAGGTATTGGGTTCGTCGTTCCAATTCGGCTCGTCGGTCGCGATCCAGGCCAGGCCCGGACGCAGATCGTCGAGCGGGTCGCCGATGAGTTGTCGGACGAAGACGGCTTCGGCGGTCATCGACGCGGTGGCGCGCTGTCGGGGGCGATAGGCGTAGCGACCGGGGCGGGCGGTGTCTGCGACGCGCTCGAGGAAGACGCGGATGTTGCGATAGGCGACTTCGGGGATCTCAACGCCGGCGCGCTGTCCGCTCTTGAGCGCCAGCACCTGCCAGCCGAGCACGGATGTATCGCCAGCCTGGCCGGGTTCATAGCGCCAGCCGCCGGTGCGACGATTTCGGGATTCGACGATGAAGTTCACGGCGCGCTCGGCGACGGGGCGCAGGCGCGGGTCGCTGGTCATGGCGCAGGCCTCGCTGATGGCGATGGCCGCGATGCCGTGGCTGTACATCGTCTCGCCGTCGCGCAGGTCGCCGTCGTCGAGTTGCCGGCGGGCGAGCCAGTTGAGGGCGCGGCGGACGTGGTCCTGATAGGGACCGTCGTTCGTGTGTGTGTGGCCCGCGCCGAGGAAGCAGAGCAGCGCGAGGCCGGTGGTCGCGACGGGCAGGTCGGCCTCGCCCGCGCCGTCGCACGCACAGGTCGCGCCGAACTCGCGTGCGTTCCATGCGCCGCTTTCACTCTGGTGCTGCGCGAGCCACACGAGCGCGGCCTTTACCGCGGCCTCGGTCTCGGGGCTGCCGCCGCGCTTTTCGAGGATCGCCTGGCGGATCGGCTCGGCGCGGACGGCGAGGTCGGCGGCGCTGGGGGCGACCGGCGCCTGCTCGACGTCGGGGAGCGACGGGGGCAGTGCGAGGGAGGGCAGCGCGGGAACAAGGGGAGACTCCGGCAGCTTTGACGCGATCGCGGGCGGAGCGAAATCGATCTTCGGATCGTCGTTCGAATCGATGCTGCGCACTCCGGGCGCGGCGGCGAGCGGCGCGGGGGGCAAGGCGATGTTAATCGTCGCCGGCAGGGCTAATGGGATCGCACTCGTTGGAGCATCGATCGGCGCGTCGAACTTGGGGAGTTCGAGACGCGGCGCTTGCAGACTTGCGGTCGCGGGCGGGGCTGGAGCGTCCTTTGTGGCGAGCTCGTCGGGCGGGGTTGGCGCTTCGCTCCTTGCGGTCGGCAACGCGGGCGGCGCGGCGGCGGCGGTCTGCGGCGGGGCGCTCAGCTCGATCTTTGCAGTGGCGAGCGGCATTGCGGTGGTGGCAAACTCGATCGGCGAATCCGAAGGCGCGGGGGGCGGCGGGATGGGCTCGACGCGCGGCGCGGGTGAGTAGTCGACGGCGATCGCGGCGGGCGAGAGGTCGCTGGGGGCGGGCGCGGGGAGCGCGTCGGACAACGTGGATCGATCGATGGGCGGCAGCGCCGGTGCATCGGCCAGCACGGCGCGCGGCGCTTCGATGGCTGGCGCATCCTCCAGCTTCTCGGCCTTCGCATCGACGGGTGGAGCAACGGGAGCATTTGTCGCCGATTGCGCCGGGTCGGGGGCGACATCGCTGCGGGAGATCTGTACGGGCGGTGCCTCGATTTCGATCGAATCGGCCGCACGCGGGGCGACCTGCGGCAAGGGCGGCTCGTCGACCGCGATCGTCGGCGGTGCCGCCGCGGGTTGGAGCGCGACTTCGGGCTCGGCGATCGGCTCGATCTCGCGCGGGGGCAAGTCGAGCTCAGGCGGTCGCGCTTCGGCGAGCGCGAGTTCGGCGGCCTCGCTCATCGGGATCGCGGTAACCTGCTCCGCCAGTTCATCCTGCACGGCAGAGACGAGTGCGACCTGCGTTCCGCCGGGCGGACGCTGAGACTGCATGACGCCGGCGGTCACCTGCCAGAAGCTGAACAGGAGCATGAGCAGCGAGTGGAGAAGCAGCGACGCCATCACGCAGCGGGCCATGAGCGAGAGGCGCTTATCGCGCAGGCCGCGCGCGCCGAGGGCGAGCAGCAGCAGCGACAGGAGCGCGAGCAGCAGCCACGGCAGGTAGGACATGAGTGCGCGCAGGGCCGCGTCCCAATCCCAGGCCTGCTCGTCGACGTCGCGAAATACCTCGCGCGCGGTGGATTGGTAGAGGTCGTAGTCGGGCAGCCGCGCGGCTTGGTCACTGGGACGAGAGGCCGGGGTGTCGGCGGTATTGCGGCGTGCGAGTGGTCGCGGTCGGTCGGAGCTGAAGATCAGGCCATATCCGAGTGAATGCAGGGCCGGATCGAGTTCGTTGGCCGCGGAGTTGATCGGTGCGGCGAGGCGCTGCGGCGGCAGGAAGCGGTCGCGCAACCAGCGGGCGCGGTAGAGATCGAAGCCGCCCGCGCCGCCGGCGCGGTTGGACGCGAAGTAGAGAAAATCGCCGGCGCTGCTGAAGCAGGGCGCGCCTTCGTTGGCTTCGGTGTTGAGCACTTCGAGCGCGGTCGGCGCGGCGGCCTCGCCCTCCAGCAGAGCGCGATAGAGGTCGTAGGTGCGACGCTGCAGGTCTTCGCGAAGCGTCGCGGTCCACGAATCCGCGGGCGGCGGCTCGGGAGTCGCGCTCTCGCGCGGGCGATTGGAGGCGAAAAGGATGGCCGCGCCGTCGGGCGTCGCGGCGGGGCCGTAGTCGTTGTAGGGCGAGTTGATGCGCGGGCCGAGATTGGCGGCGGGTTGCCATTGTCCGTCGATCTGGCGCGAGACCCACAGGTCGTAGCCGCCGCTGCCGCCGGGGCGATCGCTGTAGAAATAGAGTGCGGCGCCATCGGGCGAAGGAGCGGGGCCGAGTTCGTCGTCGGTCGTGTTCACCGCGGCGAGCGGCTCGGGCGTCGACCAGCCGCCGGGCGTGCGGCGGGCGACGAAGATGTCGGCGTTTTCGCCGGGCCGCTCGCGGACGAAGAAGAGCGTCAGCCCGTCCCAGGCGAAGCGCGGCTCGTAGTCGCTTGAACCGGTGTTGAGGGCGGCGCCGAGTTCGGTCGGCGGCTGCCAGAGGATTTCGGAGATCGGCGCGCCGCGGCGCGGCAGGCGGATCGTCTCGCCATCGGTGAGAACGGTGGTGCGGCGCGGCTGGAGCATCCACCAGCCGGCGGCGATGAGCCCGTTGAAGGCGACGATGAGCAACACCGTCCGCAGCGCCGAGCGCGGCGGCGGTCGATGTGACCCGGCGCGTGAAGGGCTGGTTTCGGCCGGAGGCGTCATTCGCGCAGCACCGTGTCGAGATAGGGCTGCGAGATTCCGGCGCGCTTGCAGATGTCGAGCACATTGACGACGTTGGCGTAGGGCGTTCGGCGATCGCCGCGGACGCTGACCTTTTGGGCCGGGTTGGCGGCGACGCGCTGGCGGACGAGTTGCTCCAGAGCGGCCTCGGTCATCGCTTCGCCGCCGACGATCGTGCGCCCGTCTTGCGTGACGTTAATCACAAGTTCGCGCAGCGCTCCGCTGATCGGCCCGGCGGCGCGCGCCGCGGGGAGGGCGACCTCGATCTCGCGCTCGGCCTGATGAAAGGTCGTGGCGACGAGAAAGAAGATGAGCAGGAGGAAAACCATGTCGATGATCGGGGTCAGGTCGATCACCGGCGAATGGGGAGCTGGTCGACGAGCGCGGATCAGCATGAGGAAGCGCCTCCGGCGCGCGGCGTTGGGATGAGGCTTGTGCGACGGCTCTGTGCGCCGTGGCTTCGCCCGGCCGAGCGCATGCGCAGGCCAGATCGACACGGCGCTGCGGCCCCGAGGCGCTGCTCACAGAGCATTGGCGTCGTCGCGAGTTCCGACGGGCGAAATTGCAGCACTGCGGGTTTCACGCCGCCTCCAGCGCCGCGCTGGCCCCCGGCATCGCCGCCGGCGAGGGTTCGATGTCTTCCTCGATTGCGGCGCTGCGCGATGGCTTCGCCGGCACGTCGACCACCGCCCGCTCCTCCCGTACGCGCGAGAGCAATTCGGCGGCCATGTCATCGAGATCGAGCGTCAGGCGATGAACGCGGCCGGAGACCCAGTGCTGCGCGATCATCGCGGGGATCGCGATCATCAATCCGACGGCGGTCGTGATCATCGCCTCATAAATGCCTTTGGCCAGCAGTTCGGTGCGGCCCAGCGCCTCGGCCGAACTCGCGACGGTCGAAAAGGCCTGGATCATGCCGGTGATGGTGCCGAGCAGGCCGAGCATGGGCGAGATGGCGATGATCAGCGGCAGCACGCGCTCGTACTTATGCAGCGTCCGCAGCTCGCGCTCACAGACGCGCTGGATGTTCTCCAGCCGCATGTCGGCCGGGTCGGCGGCGTGTTGCAGCACAGCGCCGGCGACGCGCGCGCCGACCGAGTCGACCGCTTTGCAATACTCGATGGCGCGACGACGACCATCGGAACCGCCGCTCGCGCGGCGAGCGTCGATGTCGGGAATGAGCCGCGGCGGAATGATCGAGTTGCGACGGAGCGAGATGGCGCGTTCGATCGTGACCGCGAGCGCGATCAGCGAGACGGCCGCGAGGGGGACCATCAGCGGCCCGCCCTTCACCAGAAAATCCCAGATCGAGCCGATCTTGACGCTGCCGGCCGCGTCTGCTGCGCCGGCCTGTGCCAGCACCAACGCCACGCTGATCATCATTGCCTGCTTCCTTCCCGCGCTACAGCGCGGCGCAATCGCAATCTGCGAACAAAAATCACTGAGGCGACGGCGCTGCGCCGCTCTTTCCGCCGACCTCGCGTTCGCGTCCGATGGCCGCGGCGTCGCGCTCGCGCGGGGCGCGCTCGCGC
>JALHOX010000235.1:5222-7386 GCA_022842805.1 Phycisphaerae bacterium
GGGAACCGCTTCAATAACTCTTCGATCTGCCGCCGCGATTCGCCCGCTTTCGCGAGTTCGTCGAAGCAGCGGGCGGCTTCGTAAAGGCTGGCGGCGGCCCACTCCGAATCCGCAAAGAGCACGTCGACCTTGAGAAATTCGCGAACCGCCTCTTCGTGCTTGCGCAGCGCGAACAGGCACTCGCCAATCTGAAACTGGGCGCGAGGGGCCAGTGCGGCATTCGACGAGGCGACCGGTCGATAGGCTTCGATCGCCTCGGCGTAGCGCTGCTGCTGCTCGCGGGCCCAGGCCAAGCCGAAGCGGGCTTGCGGCGCCTGCTTGTCGTCGGCGTGTCGCACGAGAAACTCGGCGTAGGCTTCCTCGGCCTTTCGCCACTGATCGCAGGCGGCCAGCGCCTCGGCCAGTCGCAGCCGCATCGACGCATCGACCGGGGCGCCCGCCTCGCGCGTCGCCGTTTCGAAATAGGTCACTGCCGCCGCCGCATCCCCCGCGGCAAGATGCGACTCACCGGCCAGGCGGCGGGCCGCGGAGAGCAATTCCGGCGGCGGACCCAGTTCGAGGCAGCGCCGGGACTCCGCGGCAGCCTCGCGGGCGGCGCTCAGTCGCGAATGGCAATAGGCGCGGTAATAACACGCCACGCTCTCGGTTCGATCGCGCTCTGTCGGGGCCAGCGCCGCGACATCGAGCGCCTTCAGGCGAGACAGCGCGGCATCCCAACGCTCCGACTCGATGGCGATCTTGGCCAATTCGAGCGTCGCCAGCGCCGCCAGAGCGCGATCGTCGTTGCTGCCGGCACACGCTTCGAGCAACGAAGCGGCGGCCTCGCCGCGCTTTGCGCCGAGCAGGCAGCGCGCCAACTCAAACCCGGCCCGCGCACGGATCGCAGGAGGCGCCGCCGCGAATTGCAGCGGCTCCGTGTCGTGCACGCGGAGGAGCTCCTCACACTGCTGCGCCGCGGCGCAGGCAAGTGCGAACGACGCCGACGCCTCATCGCGCGTTGCGGCGTCTTTTGCCTGGCGACGGGCGTCCAAGAAAATCTTTGCGGCAGCGGCGGCATCCCCCGCGTCGAGTCGGGCCCTTCCGGCCGCGACGGTGAGCCGCGCCCGTTGGCCCACGTCGCCGCTCTTCTCCGCCGCGCGCGTCAGCCACTCACCGGCCCGCGCCGTGTCGCCGGAATCGCTGAGCAAGCGCGCGAGCTCTTGCGCCGCGGATACGAAAAATTGCGTTTCGGGGCGATCGCGCAGCAGCCGCTCCAACTCGCGCCGCGCTTCGGCGACGCGCTGAAGCCGCACAAGGCAGCGGGCCCGCTCGTAGCTGGCATGCTCACGATCGGCGCTGTCGATGTCGCGCTCAGCCAGCGGCGCGAGCGTCGCCACGGCGTCTTCGTGGCGCTCCAGCCGGGCGAGAGCGAGGCCGAGCCGCACGCGGGCTGCATCGGCCTGCTGCGGCGAAGCGGCGGCTTCCATCACGCCGCGCCAGGCGGCCTCGGCGCCGCGCCAGTCTTTGCGATCCTGCGCGATCTGCCCGAGCGCGGAGAGAGCGGCGACGCGCGTTGCAGCGTCGCTCTCGTTTTCGACCGTCTCGCGCAAGAGCGGCAGCGCGTCGTCGGTTCGTTCCAGCTTCAGGAGCGAGAATGCGGCGCGAGACGCGATGCGACGACGCGCTGCGCCGGCGCTCAGGGTCGGAAGAGCTGCCTGGGCCAGGGCCGCGGCCTCGGCGTCTTTGCCGTCGAGCGCGAGAGCCTCGACGGCCAGCGCCGTGATGTCCGGAGCGCTCGGATCCTCGCCGGCCTCCTTCAGCCAGCGCCGGGCGTCGGCCGCAGCAGCGGCATAGCGCTGCAGACGAAAGCGGGCGTGGGCGCGCAGTTCCAGGGCTGCTCTGCGCTGTTGGGCGGAGAGTGGCGCAGTTGGGTCCGCGTTGTCGACCAACTTGTCGAGTTGCGCGGCGGCTTCCTCGGGTTTGTCGGACTGCATCAGCGCCGACGCGAGATCGAGCCGGTCTGCGGGACGAGCCGCGTCGCCGGCGGCGCGGACGATCTCGCCCAGTCGCTGCGAAGCCTCGGCGTAGTCGCCGCTTTTGAGCGCCAGCGAGGCCAGCGCCCGATCGGCTGTCGCGCGGTCGGCCGGCGCGTCGGCGTCGGCCAGCATGCGCCGCGCCGTCTCGC
>JALHOX010000236.1 GCA_022842805.1 Phycisphaerae bacterium
AGCGCCCAGACACTAGCGATTTCACACAGCGAGGTCTTGCCGCTGCCGCGCGGCATGGCCATCGCAAACAGCCCGCCCTCGAGCACCGCCTGCTCGATCTTGGCGATCACCTTCAGGTGGTCGGGCGACCAGGGCAGGTGGAAGGTCTGCGGGAAGTACTGCTCGCAGAAGAAGCGGAAGTCCGCTGCGCCTCGCGCCTTGCGATCGACCTTGCCCACCGCCGGCAACTCGCCAATGTCGCGTCCCAGCAGCGCCAGGTTGCGGTTGCGCTGCGCCGCCCGCTCCTTCATCGCCTCGTAGCCGGTCAGGCCGGTCGGCTCCGGCCGCGGGCGGTGGCGCTCCAGCACCAGCCAGGCGACGTAGCGCAGCAGGTCCACGGTGCGGTCGTCGCCGATACGGAAGCCCGCCCGCGAGCGATGGCGGTGTAGTTGCCGCTCGCTGATCACCTCGCCCAACGGGGTGGAGTTCAGCAGTCGGACCGCTTCGGTCGGCTTCAATTTGCGCGGGTCAATCGCCACGGCTGGACATCTCCCGAATGAGCCAGGCGGCGAAATGCACCACGTTCAACGTGCCGTCACCGTTGGCTGGCGCGCCGGCGACGCGGTCGGCCGCCAACATGTCGACCGTGATCCGCTGCCCACCGGCGGCGCTCAGCAGCCGGGCCGCGTCCGCCAGCGGCAAGCCGGCCGGGTTCAACTTGGCGTCGCGCTCCGCCATCTAGGCCGCCTCCCGCCCGGATAGGCCCACAACGCGCCCCGTTGGCCACGGGGCGACGCGATCGGCGAACTGGCGACCAACGCCGCTCACGCCCCGTCCGAGAGCGCTCTCGCCCGCAACTCGGACCGTCCCGTCTTTCCCTGCAAGGATTGCTGGAAATCCTCGCCATGCGAGTGGATTCCCGGGCGAACCCATGGCTCCATGTGTCTGGACGCACGCCGCGTCCCGCAAGGAGCAACGAACATGGCCACGAACGGACCCAAACCCACCGCCGCACAAACCTACGCCGCCCGCCGCGCCGACATCGCTCGGCTGGTCGACGTGCTCGAACTCGAACTGGAGAAGTTCGACCAACGCGCCGCGGCCGAGCCGCAGCGCTGGGACTACCCCGGCACGCTCGACTACGTCCGCACCTCGCTGATCGACCTGGTCGAGGGGCTGTCGGGGATGGAGCGCGAACGGATCGAGGAGTTCCTGGCCGAGTAGCGCCGAAACGCGCGCCAGCCGCGCGTCGCCCGGGCGCTGGAGACCCGGGCCTGACGAGGCAACCAAAAGGAGACCGCGATGAAGAAGAGCACGAAGACGACTGCGAAGCCGACCGCGAAGCAAAGCAAGGGCGCGAAGACGACGGCCGCAGCGAAGGCCGCGGCGAAACCGAAGGCCGAGCGCAAGCCCGCCGCCGGCGACAAGCCCAAGCGCCGCAGCGCGCTCGACGCGGCGGCCGAAGTGCTGCGCAAGGCCGGCAAGCCGATGCGAAGCCAGGAGTTGATCATGGCGATGGCCGAGCAGGGATTGTGGTCCAGCCCCAACGGCAAGACGCCGGCGGCCACGTTGTACAGCGCGCTGCTTCGAGAAATTCAGCAAAAGGGCAGCGAGACGCGGTTCAAGAAGACGGAGCGCGGGCTGTTCGAATACGCCGGCGGTGGCCGATGACCACGCCAACCCCCGCAGCGATCGACCAACTGATCGCGGCCGCGGCCGCGCTGCTCGACGCCCGCACCAACGGGATGGTGACCAGCGCTGAATGGAGCGAGCTGCGCGACGCGCTGGCCGCATGCGGGCGGGCCGTGCCATTCGAGGGCTTAGCAGACCCGGACTGAGCGACGACAATCCTTCGATCCCACCTGCGACACCTCGGCCGATGACGCCGAGGTGGCTCTCTGACAATGCGATCCCGTCGCCAGCCCGCCATCCCCCGTTAGTAAAGTCCGCTTGACCAACGCCCGATACAAGGTAAGCTTGCTTTACTAACGATCGTCGCTGGTCAAGCGGAGCAACCTGTCCATGAAGCGCGAAACCGGCATCTACAAGACCACCACCACCGCCGGCGAAACCGTGCGGGCCTTCGTTCCGCATCCGCTCCCGCCCCTCAACCCGCCGCTCCTGCTTCCGGAGCCGCTCGTCGCGCGGCTGAACGCCACCACGACGGCCGTGCAACGGCTGACCCTGGCCGGCGCGATGGTTCCCAGCGCCGACTGGTTCCTGTACGGCTTCGTGCGCAAGGAGGCGGTGCTCTCTTCGCAGATCGAGGGTACGCAGGCGACGCTGCAAGATGTCCTCACATACGAAGCGACCGACCGAGCGCAGCGCCTGGATGATGTGCGCGAGGTCTGCAACTACGTCGATGCGCTCACGTACGCGCGCCGTGAACTGGCGAACCCCAAGGGGCTGCCGCTGAGCGTGCGGCTGTTGTGCGAAGCGCACCGTCGTTTGATGCAAGGGGCGCGCGGTGCCGACAAGCAGCCCGGACAACTGCGGCGCTCGCAGAATTGGATCGGTGGCACGCGCCCCGGCAACGCACGCTTCGTTCCGCCGCCGCCGGAGGAAGTGCCCGCCGCGATGGCTGCCCTCGAAAAGTGGCTGCACCGTCCGGACCCACTCCCGCCGCTCGTTCGGGCCGGTTTGGCGCATGTGCAGTTCGAGACGATCCACCCATTCCTCGACGGCAACGGACGGCTGGGGCGGCTGCTGATCGCGCTGCTGTTGGAACAGTGGGGACTGTTGCCCGCTCCGCTGCTCTACCTGAGTCTGGCGTTCCGTCGCCGGCAGCAGGAGTACTACGAACGTCTCTCCGCCGTCCGTTCCGCGGGCGATTGGGAAGGCTGGACGGACTTCTACCTGGAGTGCGTGCGCGAGGCGGCGGAGGACGGCGTAGCCGTGGCGCAGCAACTCTTCCATCTCCTCGGCACGCATCGCAAGCAACTGCTCGAGCAGCGTGGCGTCACGATCCCGGCGTTGCAATTGCTGGAACTGTTGCCGCTGCATCCGGTCGTAACGCTGAACGGAGTGATCGAGCTGCTGCACACGACCAAGCCGACGGCGTCCAAGGCGATTGCGGTGCTGGAAGCCGCCGGCCTCTTGCGCGAAACCACCGGTCGCAACCGCGATCGCGTCTACGGCTATCGCGAGTACCTGGAGGTCTTGACCCGCGACGACGCGCCCGGCCCGCACTCCGCGCCCGAGCCGGCGCGCGCGCAATCCAAGTCGCGTTCGAAATCCGATTCGGCTGGCCGTCGGCACCATTGAGATCATGCCGACACCTCGCTTTGCACCCGCTCCGCTTTCCGACCCGTGAACTTCGACCAGCGGTCGACGATCACATCGCAGTACAGCGGATCGAGCTCCATCAGGAATGCTTTGCGCCCCACCTGTTCCGCCGCGATCAGCGTTGACCCACTCCCGCCGAACAGATCGAGCACGTTTTCACCGGGTCGCGACGAGTACTGCATCGCGCGGATCGCCAGCTCGACCGGCTTTTCGGTCAAGTGAATCATCGATTGCGGATTCACCTTCTTGACCGACCAGACGTCGGTCGCGTTGTTGGGCCCTAAGAAGACGTGCGCGGCCCCTTCCCTCCACGTGTAGAAGCACCACTCGTGGTTGCCCATGAAGTCCTTGCGGGTCAGCACCGGATGCTCCTTCACCCAGATGATGGCCTGCGAGAAGTAGAGCCCGACCGCCTTCAGCACCGGCGGATAGTTGGCGCAATTCGCATAGCCGCCCCAGATGTACGCCGCCCGCCCCGGTAGCAGCACACGGGCGATATTGCCGAACCAATCCGCGAGCAGCTTGTCGAAGGCCTCGTCAGTGACGAAGTCGTTCGCCAGCGGCCGATCTTTCGGCCGCAGCTTCCGCGTGGTGGCCTTCTTTTCTCCCTGCCGCGCCACGTCGAAGGACTGATGGTGGGTCCGCTTGGCCTCCGGGAACGAGCTGTTCCCCGCCGCGATGGCGTTGTTGCTGCGCGGCTCGACCTTCACGTTGTAAGGAGGATCGGTGTTGACGAGGTGGATCGGCGCGCCGTCGAGCAGCCGGTCCAGATCCGCGGGCGAGCCGCTGTCGCCGCAGAGCAGGCGGTGATCGCCCAGCAGCCACAGGTCGCCCGGCTGCGTGATCGCGGCATCGGGCGGAGCCGGCACATCGTCGGGATCGGTCAGTCCCGCCTTCACGCCGTCGGCCGCATCGAAGAGCTTCGCCAGATCATCGGCGTCGAAGCCCAGCAGCGACCAGTCGATGCCGGCGTCGCGCAGCTCCGCGATCTCCAAGGGCAGCAGCTCCATGTCCCAGGTCGCCAGCTCGTTGGTTTTGTTGTCGGCGATCCGGTACGCGCGAATCTGTTCCGGCGTCAGGTCGCGAGCGACATGCACGGGCACCTTCTCCAGCCCCAGCTTCTGAGCCGCCTTCCAGCGCGTATGGCCGCAGACGATCACGCCGTCGCCATCGACCACGATCGGCTGTCGGAACCCAAACTGCCGGATCGACTGGGCGACGGCGTCAACCGCCGCCTCGTTGTCTCGCGGGTTCTTCTCGTAGGGTCGGACCTCGGCCAGCGGCCGCATCTCAATCTTCATCGCTCAACCTCCATGTCTTCGCGGCGGCGCATCCGTGCGCCCGCCGTTCTTTCACTCGCGTCCATTCCCCTCAATCGCGCTCGCGCCAAACGCCGCCCGTGGCGATCTGGGCGCGGGTCGCACCGGACGTACCACCCGGCCCGTTCGGATCGCCCCAAACGCCCCGGATCGCGTCCGCTGGCGGCCCGGCGCGACGACGTCGGTCCCGCTTAACAAACTCAGACCGGATTCGCGCCGCGTTCCACGGACCTCAAGGGCCGATTCGCCCGGGGAGGAACCGTTCGCGGACGGCTCAGGTGGGCAATTTTCCCCACCCTCACCCATTCTCGACTCATCGTGTGAGCGCGCGCTGCGCGCCCACACGTGTGTGGCCGCCGTGGCGGCACACACATGGGGGGTATGGGGGGTGCGCGCGCACACACGGCGCGAGCCCAAACAGGCTCCGTATGAGCGCACAATGCGCGCACACGATGCGCGCTCGCACGATTCGTATGAGCGCGCCGTGCGCTCACACCGAGCGCGCTCACACGATTCGTGAAAGCGCGCCGCGCGCTGCGACGATGCATCATGCGCTATCACGATCGCCCCCCTTGGCCGGCTTGGCCCGCGTCGCGTAGCAGGTCGGTCGATGGCTGCCAAAGCTCCAGCGGTGGATAAGCCCGAGCTCCTCCGCCGCGTGCAGCAGGCGTTGCGCGGTGCGCCCGGAGAATCCGCCTCCGGTCGCCGCCTGCAGGAGGGTCGAGCGGGTCTGCGGCTCCGCGGTGACGAAGCGCCTGACGAACTCCTGCACCTGCTCGGCCCGCGGCACATCGGCCACTTCGCCCGGCCGACGCTTGGGCTTCTCGACCCGCAATCGCGTCGGATCGAGTTCCGTCGCCGGTGCCCAGATCGGGAACGTCCATCGCAAGGACAAAGGCTCGACCGGCGGCCACGACCGCACGGCCGCGTCCAGCACGACCGCGCCCGGCTCCTCATGCGGCCGCAGGACGAGGTGCGTGTCCGTGGCCCGGCTCTGGCTCCCTGCGCCTGCTCCGACATCGGTCACGGCCTTGGTCGACTGGTTGCCCTTGGTCGCGTGATGGATCAGCACGAAGGAGCAGGCCAGCCGATCCGCCAAAGCGTCGATGTGGTTGTAGATGCCGGCCATCGTGCCGTTGTCGTTCTCGTCCATCTCGCGCGGCATGAAGCGGTACATCGCGTCGAGCAGAATCAGTCCGAACCGGCCGGGTTCGATCGCGTCGAAGTATTCACGCAGCGCGAAAATGTCGCGGAGCTGACCGCGCAGGCTGTGCAGGTGAATCGTCTCGGCAATCTCGTCGAGCCCGATTTGCAGCCCCTCTGCGACCTGTGGAATGCGGTGAGCGAGCGTCTGCAGGTGCAGCTCGTTGTCGATGATCAGCACTTCGCTGGCGTTCGTCTCAAACGTCCCCAGCCACCTCCGCCCGGTCGCCACCGCCATCGCCAGGCCGAGCACAAGCCAGCTCTTGCCGGTCTTCGGCGGCGCGATCACGTTCATCGTCTCGCCGCGGCGCAGCAACCCCTGGATGATGGGCGCCCGCAACTGCGTATAGGTCCGCAACAGCGTGCGGACGCTCAGCGGCCCGGACGGCGGCTTGGGTGCGAAGTCCTGCCGCCAGTGGTCTTCGACGAGAGCAACCGAGACCGAGTCCGGCTCGTAGCGCGCCACGCTGGCGGCGATGCGCTCGACCTCGCGCAACGGCAACGGCGGAGTGCAGCGATCGACGTTGACCTGCAGCAGAGCCGCAAAGAGTTCGGCCCGCGTCATCCCGACGCGCCGCATCGCGCCGGCCAGCCGCGCCAGTGTGGCGTTGCGCTGACCCTCCGGGATCGGGTTGGCGCGCGATACGTCCACTGCGGTTTCAACGCTGTTGGACGCCGCCAGCGCATCGAGCAGTGCCGTGAGCCAGGCCGGTGGTTCGGGCAACCGCGATGGTGCGACCGCGAGTTCGCAATCCTCCGCCCACGCATAGCCGCGTCCATCGACCACCGACGGCGCGACCAGCACATAGCCGCCGTTGCCGCGCGAGTCGACATGGTCGGCCAGGCGACCGGCCGTATTGCGCCACGTTCGCCCCTTGGGCTGGCGGAAAAAGTACTGACGACCGCCGCGCGGCGTCTGCGACGTCGGAGCGATCGCGATCTCCGCGCGGCGCTCAGCGTCATCGTGCAGCCACGGGTTCTCGGCACCATCGACATCGATGACAAGTAGACCGTCGGTTCGGATGGCCACGTTCGCCGACGGTTGCTCCTTCCACCAACGACCGATCTGCTCGACGTCGGTCGTCGCGTCCAAGAGGCCGTGTGGCGTCGCCGGCGTCTTGCGGCCCGGCGCGCAGGGGAACGCCGCGTAGCCGAGGTCGGCGTACCACAAGGCGGCTTGGAGCATGGTCGGCGCAGCCATCAGAACGGCACCGCCACGGCTGGATCGGGAAGAATGGTGGTGCGCTTCATCAGGCGCTGCTGGGTGCCATCGAAGGGCTCGCGGCGATGCATCGTGCACGCGTTGTCCCACAGCAGTGCGTCGCCCAGCCTCCAGGTGTGCGTGTAGACGAACCGCGGCTGCACCGTCCACGCGAACAGCTCGGCCAGCAGCTCGGCACTCTCCTGGTCGGAAAGGCCGACGATCCGCGTGGTCATGCCCGGGCAGATGTACAGCGCCTTGCGGCCGGTGTACGGATGGGTTCGCACCAGCGGCTGCTCGATGTCGGGAGACTTCTTGCGCTGCTCCTCG
>JALHOX010000237.1 GCA_022842805.1 Phycisphaerae bacterium
GGGCGAAGTGTTCGAAGGTCGCGGCGACTATGACGGTGCGATTCGGCAATTCACCGCCGCGCTGGAGCTCGCGCGGCGCGCCGGCGCCGAGACCGGCGAAGCGGTGGCGCGACAACTGTCCAACATCGGCGTCATGTATCGCGGCAAAGGCGACTACGCCCGCGCCGAGGAATACTTTCGCGCATCACTCGCCGCGCGCGAGTCGCAGTCGAAAGCCAGCGGCGAATACGCGGGCACGCTCGCGAGCCTCGGCGGCTCGCTGTTTGATCGCGGCGACATTGCGGGCGGAACCGAGAGTTTTGAGCAGGCGATCGCCATCGATCGTGCCGCCGGCGCCGCGCGCGAGTTCGGGCTCGCGTCCACGCTGGTTTCATTCGGGGGCTATTTGACCAATCAAACGCGCGAGTACGAGAAGGCCCGCTCCGTTCTGGAAGAAGCGGTCGAGATTTATGAGCGTCATGTAGGTCCGGAACATCGCTATCTGCTCACGGCGCAGCAAAATCTGGCCACCGTCCTCGCTCGCCTGGGTCGGCGGCCGGAGGCCGAGGCGCTCCTTCGCGAATGCGTTCGCCTGCGCCGCATCCAGTCGCCACGACACATGGAGCTGCGCAGCGCGCTGCACAACCTCGGCTGGTTTCTGGGTGAGACCGGGCGCTACGCCGAGGCGGTCCCGATCTTGGAAGAGTCGCTGGCCATTGGCGAGGAGCTCCAGGGGCGCAACCACCCGGCATGTCAGAGCACGGTTGATGCACTGGGGTATTACATGGTTCGAGTAGGTCGCTGGACCGATGCGATCGCGTTGCTGTGCGAGCAGCATTGCCGCCAACTCGCCGAGACTGACTTCGATTTGCCGATCGATCCGTCGGACGATGCCGCCCGGAAGGCACGCTTGTCGCTCGCGCAGACGGCGGGATTGCTGGGCCGCGCTTTCGTCGAAAACGGCGACCCCGCGTCGGGCGAGTCGCTGATTCGCGATTGCCTCGAAATCCGCTCTGCGCTCCTGCCGGCACAAGATACGAGCGTAATCTCGGCGCGGTGGATGCTGGCCGACTGCCTGGCCCGCGGCCGCCGCAGAATGGATGCGCTCGCCATCGCCGATGCGACAGTCCCGCTGATCGCAGGCGAGGGGCCCGCGCAGGCGGATTTTCGAGCGAAGTTTTGCTGGTTGGTGGAACAGTTGGAACGCTAGAGCCGACGGCCAGCACTTCTTACTGATCACGGCTACGATAGGCCGCAATCCACCGCGGGCCGCGTGATCATGACTGTTCCCCACACTCCTTCCGGCTTTTGTCCTCGCTGCGATTACCCGATCGATCCCGGCGTGTGCCCCGAATGCGGCACGTCCGTGGCCACTCCTGCGCCGAGCCGGCGCGCTAGGCGGAACCGAATGTTGCGTCGCTTGGGGATCGCTCTGACGGCGCTCGGCGCGGGAGCCGCGTTTGCGTATTGGGGACTTCCATTCGTGCTGGCGCGCGTACTACCGACTGCGACGCTCGAATCACTTTTCGAGTCTTCGCGGAGTGGCAATCGCTTTGCGAGAGCGATCGCGGATTGGGCGGGCGATGTCATCTGTTCTCGTGGGCACGCGCGCCGTCGCGCAATCGAAGGCGAACTTGAATCGCTCCGAGGCCACCCTTGGGCTGGACACTATGAAACGTGGGGGGTGATGGATGCTGGCGGGGAGTATGAGCTGGCGCCGGGCGGCGGGTTCACTTGGCACTCGCATAGTGGATGGTCGCGAGTATTGCCGAAGTTCGGCTCAATCGAGGTAATCGGTGAGTCGCGCCTCCGGCTTACTGCGATCGGGAAGAACGACTACGAAGTTAGTGGCGACTACTTCGTCGTTCGCTACAGGAATGCTCGAGGCTTGGTTCCGGAGTCAGAAATGCCGCGGTTGCTTGCCACATGGAACGGATGCGGAGGGTTCGCCCCGGCGTACACAGACGCAACTTACTCAGAGCTACCCGGCGCGAGCGTTGTATTTCCGCCTCCGTACGACGCCCTGCTCCTTGATCAACCTATCGAAGGGGCGATTACCGAAGTTCGGGTTCTGCCGCCCGAGCTCCGCGCAAATGATTCCCAATACTCGGGCGAGCCCTGGTTTTTCCCAATCCAGGTCATCTTCAATCGTGGCGACAACGATGGCGTTCGCGTCGGGCACCAGTTTTTCGTCGTCGCCGCCTCCGCGCGCCGTTGCGACTTGTTCGAAGTGATCGAGGTATGGGAGCACAGCAGCCTGGGCCGCTTCATTCAAGCGTCCGATTCGCCCAGCCTCGATCAAATCGCCGTGGACTGGGGAATTTACCCCGGCGCGCAAGTCAGTACCTGTAAGGTTAGTCGTGACTATTTCGACTGTTGCGAGCTTCTATCCGACGGTTTCTATCGGTAGATCTGAATGTCGAGAATCGGCGGCCCGCGAGCCGCTCCACACCGCGCGATTCTCATCGTGCGGCGCTCGCGGCCCGCGGGCATCTTTGCTCACGCGCGCGGCCTGGCCGTCGTCGTCAGCCCGCGCATCTGCTCCAGCACATCCGCATTGCCGAAGACGAACGTCGCGTTCGAGCCGCGCAGGATTTCCTGCAACAGCTCCAGCTCGCGCAGCCGCGCCAGTTGCGGGTTGTCCTGCAACAGCTTGGCCGTGTTCGCCTGGCTGCGCGCGGCGGCGGTCTCTTCGCGGCGCTGGATCAGGTTGGCCTGGGCCTGCTTTTCGGCCTCGATCACCCGATTCAGAATCGCCTTCATGTCGCCGGGAAGGATGATGTCCTTCACGCCGACGCTACGAACCTCGACGCCGATCGCCTGCGCCCGCTCCGCGAGCGCCGCGCGGACCTCGCCGCCGATGGCGTCTTTGTCCGCCAGCAAGTCGTCGAGCGACCGCGCGCCCACCGCCGCCCGCAGCGCGAGCTGCGCCTCGCGATAGAGCGCCTGCGAATAGTCCGCCACGCTCGTCGCCGCGCGCTCCGCATCGATCACGCGATACTGCAGGAGCGCGTTCAGCCGCAGCGTGACCTTGTCGCGCGTCATGATTTCCTGACCCGCGACGTCGGCCTGCTGATCGCGCTGATCGACGGTGCGAACTATCACCTTGCCCGCGCCGCTCCAGTACAAGTACCGGCCCGGGCCAAGCGTCTCGACCAGCTTGCCGTTGCGCAGCAGCAGCGCCCGCTCATGCTCGGCCACGTCGATCGCACTCAGCCAGCGCGAAACGCTCGGCAGCGCCGCCACCGCTTCGAGATCCGCGGCGGGCAGATTCAGCCAGAAGTCGGCGATGTTGAAGCGCTCGATCCGCAGCCGATAGGGCGAGCGCCAGAACGCATGACGCCCCGGGCCCAGCACGGCCCACACGCGGTCCTGACGCCAGACGACCGCCCGCTCGCTGTCGGGCAGGTCGACGACCTCCAGTTCTGCGCGCAGGCCGGCGTTTTCCAACATCACGTCGAGCCGCGACGCATCGAACCGCGTCAGCAGCGTGTCGACAATGTCCACATGGTCGCGATCGCGGCTCCACAGCCGGCTGAAAAACCAATAGCGCCCCGGCTGCAGCAGGCCGCGGAACTCGCCATACCGATAGCGCAGGCCGCGCTGCGACCGCAGAACTCGCGTAATCAAATTAATCCGCATCATGCACCTCCCTCAATCAACGATTCGCCGGCACTTCTTCATGTAAACGAGCCGCAAACTTCAGCCTGCGCGGACGAACAACCACCCACGCCGTATTTCCCTATCCGGCTTCTCGCGTTCCAATTCAGAAATCAACAACTAAAACATTCAACATTGAAAAACCGCAAACCGGCGGGCGACCGCGCCGACGGCCCCGCTGTCGGCGACGGGACTCCGCGCTTCGCGCGCTTGCGACCCGCCGGGCGTCTGATGCCTCCCCGTCATCAGACGCCCCGCACGGATCGTTCGCACGCGACATTCGCGGATTCGCAGAGTCGCGCAACGTTGTCGCGATCACTCGGCGTTCGTCGCCTTCAGCAGCCGCACCCGTGGCACGACCACTCTTCGACGAAACCGCGAGCCACAAATCACGACAGGCCTGCGGCGCCATCGCGCCGCCGGTTCGCATTCAGTTGCCTTTCGGTGGTTGTGGGTCGACGTTGCCATCGTCCCGTGGGAGTTGGGCGAGGTTCGAACTCGCACGCACAGATTCACAATCTGTTGCTCTGCCAATTGAGCGACCAACGTGCCCGTAACGCACCGCTCCGATGCCATGTCCGGAACACGCCGCCCGAACGGCTTCAAAGCCGCAGACGGCGCGCCGCTGGCCGGCAACGCTACAGCCAATTCATTCCTTCTCTACAGATCAATTCGAGTATCTCTCGAATGAGCCTTTCGACTTCCATCATGATTCACCATCCAATTCGCTATTCGCAATTCGCTATTCGCCATCTTGCATTCAACTCGCCACTCCGCACTTGAAACTCCCGTTCCCAAAGCGCGCACCTTCTCCGTCAAGCGCCGTCGCGCCGTTTGGCCGCGGGTCGTTCGCCGCACCCCAAAAGCGAGAAGAGCTCCGAAGGCCTTCGCCTCCGGAGCTCTTCGCCGAGAAAACTCGGTGAATTTGAGCTATTGTGGAGGGTCGGACCCGCGCACGAACGTCACGTTCGTGTCGAGCGCTTCCGCGCCGGGCGCCCGCATCAGGTCTATCGCACCGAAATCGCAGGAGATCGGCCCTAGATGGGGCGATCCGAGCGGTCGGATGGTCGATTGACCGGCGGTTCGAATGTGAGTTACGCTTTTCACGTCATGATCCCATGTCGGCGCGGGACGTCCCGATCGCCAAGTGAAAGGAAGTCTACCCCATGTTTGCACCATGTCAACACAATTTTCGCCGATTTTGTGGTGCTTTTGCCGCAACTTTGTTGCTTTCTGTTTGCCTATTCAATCAACCGGCAGTCGCTCAGGCCGCGATTGAACCATCAAACAACCCCGTCGCCGATCCCGCCGCCATCGTCACTCACGGCCAGGCCCGCTTCACCGTCCTGAACGACGGCCTGCTGCGTCTCGAATGGTCGCCGACTTCAGTGTTCGAGGACCGCGCCTCCTATTTCGTCGTCAACCGCCGCTTGCCCGTGCCCAAGTTTACGGTCGAAAAGATGGGCGAAGCACTGTCGCTCAAGACCGATCGCATTCAGTTGCTCTATCGACCGAACGGCAAGCCCTTTGATAGCGACAACCTACAGGTCGATCTGCAGATTCCGCCCTTCGGCGTCGAGGGCGCGGCGCCGCCGAGCCCGGTCCGGTGGAAAACAGGTGAGCCCGCGCCGCAAAATCTGCTCGGCACCTATCGCACGCTCGACGGCATCTCCGGCGCCGCGGACATGGAGCCCGGCGTCCTCACCCGCAGCGGCTGGAGCTTCGTCGATGATTCCAAGCGAATTCTGTTTACGAGAGAGGAATGGCCCTGGGCCACGCCACGCAGCAATCCTGCGTCGCTCGATTGGTATTTGTTTGTCTTTGGCAAAGATTACCCCGCCGCGCTCATCGATTTCATCTCCATCGGCGGACGCATCCCGATGCCGCCGCGCTGGGCGTTCGGCGCCTGGTGGTCACGCTATTGGGCCTACAGCGAGGCTGAGCTGCGCGAACTGGTGGGCGAGTTTGAGGCGCACGGCGTACCGCTCGACGTGCTCGTCATCGACATGGATTGGCACCTCGACGGCTGGACCGGCTACACGTTTAACTCCAAGTACTTCCCCGACCCCGATGGCTTCATGAAGTGGTGTCGCGAGAAGGGGCTGAAAGTCACGCTGAATCTCCATCCGGCGGACGGCGTCGGCAAACACGAGGCCGCCTTTGCGGATGTCTGCAAAGCCGTCGGCGTCGATCCGGCGACGACCGATCGCGTGCCCTTCTCCTGCATCGACAAGAAGTACATGCGGGCCTACTTCGATTTGTTGCATCGCCCGCTGGAAGCCCGCGGCGTCGATTTCTGGTGGATCGACTGGCAGCAAGGCGAGGACTCCGGCATGGCTGGCCTCGACCCCCTGCCGTGGCTCAATCACCTGCATTGGGAAGATTGGACCCAGAACCCGGCACGCAACAAGACGCGCCCGATTCTCTTCTCGCGCTGGGGCGGCCTCGGCAATCATCGCTATCAGGTCGGCTTCTCCGGCGACACCTTCTGCGATTGGCCGTCGCTGGCGTTTCAGCCCTATTTCACCGCGACCGCCGGCAACGTCGGCTATGCCTATTGGAGCCACGACATCGGCGGCCATCAGCCTGGGCCGGTCGAGCCGGAGCTATACACGCGCTGGATTCAGTGGGGCATTCTCAGCCCGATCCTGCGCACACACACGACCAAAAATCCGCTCGCCGAGCGCAGAATCTGGGAATTTCCGAAAGAGTACTTCGAGGCCATGCGCGATGCGTGGCTGATGCGCTATGAACTGATTCCCTATCTCTATACCGCCGCGCGGCAATGCAACAGCACCGGGATGCCGCTCTGCCGACCGCTCTATTACGTGTGGCCGGATGTCGAAGAGGCCTACAGCTACACCCACGAGTACATGCTCGGCGACGATCTGCTTTGCGCGCCCATCACCGCGCCGCGGAACCCTTACACCGGCTGCGCGACGGCGAAGGTGTGGATTCCGCCGGGCACGTGGGTGCATTGGTTCACCGGGCAGCGCTTCACGGGGCCGCAGGAGGTGCGCCTGCCCACGCCGCTCGAACAGATGCCGCTTTTTGCGCGGGCGGGCTCGACGATTCCGATGGACGTCACGCGTCGCGCGCGGCCGGGTATCAAGACTCAAGCCGACGCGCCAATCAGCGCCTCGCTCGCGGCTCACGTCGTCCCCGGCAAACCCGCCACGGATTACCTTTTTGAGGACGATGGTGTTTCCGTTCGCGACCCGTCTGTCGGTGAGGCGCTAACGACGCTTCGCATCACGGAAAGCACGGACACCGGGTTAACGATTCAAATCGCGCCGCGGCTCGGCAAAGTGACCGGACTCCCGGCGGAGCGATCGATCGAGTACGTCATTCACGGCATCGCGAAGCCGGACGAAGTGAGCTGGGCATCGGGGGCGGCCGGCGGCGGTGAAGCGAAGCCGGTCGCGGTATCGCTGTACGACGAAGCTTCGCGCACCTGCACCGTCATCACCCCATCCAGCAGCGCGCAGCACTACAACGAATTGCGGGTGAAGCGGGCGGCGGGCCTCTATCAGTTCGAAGCCGGCGCCGGCCGGCCGATCGGCGAACTCGTAGCCGCCGGTCAATCCGCCGCAGATGCCGCAGCGGCACACACCGCGCGGCTTGAACTGACATCCCGCCTGGGCCTCACCACCGAGTTCGAATTCCGCGGCGG
>JALHOX010000238.1 GCA_022842805.1 Phycisphaerae bacterium
GCGCGCTTGTCATATAGCCCTTCTGCATTCTGCATTAAGCATTGAGTCCGCGGTTCGCCCTTCCCCCTCACCCCTTCACCCCTCCGCCCCTCCCTTCTTTCCGCGCCTCAATCCGCTTCACAAACGACGCAATAATCCGATCATACAAATCATCCCCCAGCAACTTATCCTCATACCCCGCCATGATGCTCGGGTTGTCATTCACTTCGATGATGTACGCCTCATCACCAATGAGCTTCACATCCACCCCATACAACCCATCGCCGATCAGCCGCGCCGCCCGCACCGCGTTCTCCAACACCACCGGCGGCACCTGATCCAGCGGCACCGCCTCCACGCTGCCATATTCCGTCTCCCCCTCTTCGTCCTTCTTCGCAATCTGCCAGTGCTTCTCGGCCATGAAGTACTTGCACGCGTACAGCGCCTCACGCTCCAACACGCCGATGCGCCAATCCAGATCCGTCGGCACAAACTGCTGCCCAATCACCAGGTCCGAATCATCCAGCAGCCGATCCAGCGCCGCGTTCAGCCCCTCGACCGTCTCGACCTTCTCCACACCCTGACTAAACGAACTATCCGGCTGCTTCAAAATCACCGGCAACCCAAGCGTCTTCACCACCTGTTCGCGATTGTCGCGATGCACGATCATCGTCTTCGGAATCGCGATCTTGTTGCAGCCCAGCAGCTCCGCCAGATAAACCTTGTTGCCGCACTTCGCGATCGAATCGGGATCGTCGATCACCACCAGCCCCTCCGCCGCCGCACGCCGGGCGAAGCGATAGGTGTGATGGTTCACCGCCGTCGTCTCGCGGATGAAAAGCGCATCAAACTCTGGGATACGGCCGTAATCATCCTTGCCGATGATCTCGACGCCCAAATCCGCCCGCTTCGCCGCCGCTTCAAACTGCTTCAACGCCGCACGATTCGACGGCGCGAATTTCTCTTTGTCGTTGACCAGGATCGCCAGATCAAAACGCACCGGGCTGCGCCGCACGCTCGGCATGCGCTTCCGGCTGAAAAACGCCCGCGCGCTGCTCTCCACAAAATCGACGTGATTCAGCTGTATTTCGCCCGCCGAGATCGCCCGCACGCTCGACAGCTTCCACTCCCCTTCTCGCTTCTGAAACTCGGCCCGCATCAGCGGCACCGGAAACAGCCCGAAGAGCCGCTGCGCCAGCTCGTCATAGCGATGGGCCATGTTCTTGCCGAAGTACACGCTCAGCTCAAACTCATTCGAGCGCAGCGGCCGCAGCGCGCGATGCACCAGCTCGCTCAGGTCGTCCCCCAGCGTCCGCGTGATGCTCAGCGTCTTCATGTCCTGAATCGTCGTGATCGAAGGCAGCGGCTTGTGCCGCCGCGCCATCGCCAAGAGCGATACGTAATAGCCGAGCGACTGATAGCGGTAGGACCGGCACAGATTAAAGACCTTCACGTCGCGCATTTGCGAAAACGACGGATCGGTCAGGTAGCTCCGCGCGCTCACCACCGGCACATCATGCAGCTTCAGCCGCCAGGTCTTCGGATTGTCCACCACGACCAGCACCGAAACATTCGCCAGCTTGCGCGCTAGGCCGCCGGCGGGTTCGGCTCCAGGATCGTCAGGTTCGCGTCGTAAGTGATCACCCCCAGCAGAATCGCTCCGATCACGTGATCGATGTGCACCGCGTAATGGCGCGTCGGCGCCAGATTGTTCGGGTGCAGCGGATCCGCGATCTGCACCGTCTCGTTCAGGGGGTCGTATCCGCACAGCACCACGAAGTGGCCGCACGGCTCTCCGTTCACGTCGTCCGGCTTGCACGTCGCCGGAATTTCGCGCGGCTCCTGATACAGATAGGTCGCGCTCAGCCCCGTCAAAATCGGCTTGCCCAGCGCCAGCAGCGAAATCAGCAGCGACCGGCTCAGCGGCCGAAAGACGACCTTGCCGCCCTTTTCGAGATACTCCAGATACGCCGGCGTCGCCAGATTCATGCGCTCGTTGCTTTTCACGAGCCCCTGCTCGCGCAGCTTGACGCGCAGGTCCGGCCGCGGCTCCTGAAACCAGCTCGGGTCGAAGACGTGCAGGTTGTACGTGTAAATCGTCGATTGATACCCCCGCTTCAACGCGTGCAGCGCCAGCAACACCGCCAGAGTCCCGCCCTGGCTCAGGCTCTGAATCTCGCGGATGATCGTCGGCAACTCGGTCACGTCGCCGTAATAGTTGTACACCGCGTGCAGACTGGTCGGCCCGCAGGTCGTTTCGTCCGGCTGGCGCGAGATGTCGAGTTGAAGCAGGCGCATGGGGTTCCGCCGGCGGTGGCGATTCAGGTTTGGCCGGAACGACCACGAGTTGTGGTACGAATCGTGACCGTTCCTGACTTGGGGGTTCCGAATCGGCCTCGGGCGCCGCCGCGAGATCGGCGTCGCTCGTGCGCTGGGCGCGTTCGCGCGTACTCACGTAGGGGATTCCATCGGACAAAGTCGACCTCCTGCCGACAACAGAGCATCCGTGCGAGCGAGAGTTTTACCATTCATTTCCGGCAGACTCCAGTCAATCGCAGGGAATGTGCCCCAACAGACGACGGTTCCCGACGGATCGCCTTCCCCGGCCGACCTGAAGCGGCGAACACCGGCCAGGGACTCCACACCCGTCCTAGTTTCTAATCTAGCCACGTCCCCGCGCAACGCTGTTTCACGTGAAACACGGTTGCGCGGCCCCGCAGATGCCCCGCCGAAGCCCCCAAGTCGATATATTGCGACATACGTAGTCGCCAATATGGTTGCTGTGGTGAATCAAAATGTCGCGAGGTGAGTCTGCCGAGGCTGTCTGCGCAAACTTGTTTCACGTGAAACAGATTTGCGCCAGCCCCGCCGGAGCGGTTCGGTTCCTCGCCGCCGGCGCTCACCCAAACCTTTCGCGAAGGCTCAGGATCCACCTGTCGGCCGACAGCGGGCGCAAATGTGTTTCACGTGAAACACATTTGCGCGGGGGTCGTGAGTCGCAGTGGCCCGCCGCGGGACAGGGGCCAGAAGGCGGGGCGAAGAAATGCCGCGCCACCTCGGCAACGCTGAACCCGACTGGCTCGGAGCCGTGGAGCGCCCGGCGCAAATTTGTTTCACGTGAAACACATTTGCGCAGCCCCGATCCCGGCCTAGCTTCCAGCTGCCGGAGAGGGGGGCGATCCGACGGCGGACCATCGGCGGGGCCAGCCGTCAACCACCGGGCGCCGGGCCGCCCGCACCCCGGCCGCGACCGCCGCGCAAACTTGTTTCACGTGAAACACATTTGCGCAGAAGCCATGATCCGCCTTGACCCTCCCCGGCGGCCAACCTACATTTCGTCACGTCCAACGTGAAAATCCACCACGCATCGTAGTCGGAGCAGCCCTCATGGCCAACAATCCGCCCCGCCTCGGCCGCGGCCTCGGAACCCTCATCGGCAAACGCGACGCTGGAAACCCAGCCGCTCCCAGTGGCCAAGCCACCCCCCATGCCGTCGTCGCATCCGCCGCCGCACCGGTCCAGGAGCCTCGCTCCACGCACCTGCTACGCGACTTGCCCCTGACCTCGATCAAGCCCAACCCGCGCCAGCCACGCACCTACTTCGCCGAAGATTCGCTCAAAAACCTCGCCGAATCGCTCAAGGCCCAGGGCGTGCTCCAGCCCATCGTCGTCCGCACCATGGCCGCCGGACACTACGAACTGGTCGCCGGCGAACGCCGCTGGCGGGCGGCGCAGATCGCCGGCCTGGAGACCATTCCGGCCGTCATCCGCTCCGTCAGCGACACCCAGACCCTCGAACTCGCGCTGGTCGAAAACCTGCAACGCGAAGACCTCACGCCGCTCGAGCGCGCCAGAGCTTACCAGTCATACATCGACCGCTTCGCCGTCGGCCCCGAAGTGCTCGCGCTCAAGCTCAGCGAAAGCCGGGCCAGTGTGCTCAACTACCTCCGGCTGTTGAAGTTGCCCGACGAAGTCCAGGAGTTCATCCGCATCGGCGAACTCGGCATGGGCCAGGCGCGGGCCATCGCCGCCCTCACCGATCCGGTCCGCCAGCTCGCCATCGCGCGCATGGCCGTCCGGCGAAACCTGTCCGTGCGTCAGGTCGAACAGCTCGCGAAATCGCCGACGGGCGATCCCGCCAACATGCCCGACATCGCTGTTTCACGTGAAACAGCGCAGATGCGCCACGCCGACGAAGTCTCCAAGGCCATCGGCAAGTCGCTGGGGGTCCCGGTCCAACTCTTCCCCGGCAAAAAGAAAAACGCCGGTCGATTGGTGATTCAGTATCGATCGCTCGAAGAATTCGACCGCATTGTCGAGCGGCTCGACGTGCAGCTACCCGACTAACGCGTCCGGCAATCATCCTCACGCCCGCTCGAAAGGGGGGCGATGCCGCGGTTTCGCCGGTCGTCGCCATCGCGATTCCGCAGGTCGTCGCTACGTTCAGCAATGCTCTCTAGCTTGTCTAGTCACACTGCTATGTTTCATACCATAACTGTGCAGTGTTGGCATTCCTCGCGCTTCACGCCAGCCTATGATCGCTATGCGCGGCCCGGCGTCGCCCTCATCGATATAGTTTCGGCGTGAACAACAACAAGTATCCAACGCCGCAACTCGGCAAGAACGTCTACATCGCCCCCACCTCCTACGTCGCCGGCAGCGTCATCGTCGGCGACGACGTGACGATCATGCACCACGTCGTAATTCGCGGCGACATCGCCACGATCCGCGTCGGCAATCGCTGCAATATTCAGGACGGCTCGGTGCTGCACACGCGCTACGGCGTCGATCTCGACATCGGCGACGAAGTCGGCGTCGGCCATCGCGCCGTGGTGCACTGTCGGCGGGTAGGGCGGGGCACATTGATCGGCATCGGCAGCATCGTGCTCGACAACGCCGAAGTCGGCGCGGGATGCGTGGTGGCGGCCGGCGCAGTGGTCACGCCGGGCATGGTCGTGCCCGACGGCAAGCTGGTGGCGGGCGTCCCGGCAAAAGTGATCCGCGACGTCGGCGAGCGCGACCACGAATACATGCGGCACGTGATTGAGAGCTACATCAAAGTCGGGCGCGAGCATGCGGAGGGGAAGTGGCCGGCGATCAAAAGCGAATAGCAAATGGCGACTGAAACGCGACGCAGCCAACAGGCGACGAAGTGACGGAGCGGTAGAAGAAACAACGCGAAGCGGGGTTCCACGGAAATCAGGGGTAGAATCCGATCGGCGTGACGACGGGGCGTGTCGTCATCATTAGGTCAACCCAACCAGCTGCGCTCGTGCCGCGCCGGCTCGGCCCACGGAGTTTTCGTCGTGAGCAAGAAATCCTCGAAGAGTTCGCAACCGCCGCAACAGGCCCTCGCGGGCGGCGCGGGGCCGGATGGCGGGAACGCCGGCGGCGCGGCGGCCCCGCAAAAACCCAAGCGGAAACGCAAGTGGTTCAAGCGCTTGCTCTGGCTGGGTGGCGGCAGCAGCACGCTCTTCATCGCGCTGCTCGCGGCGATTCCCTTCATCATCGCGATCCCGATGGTGCGCGACTACGCCCTGAGCTTCGTCAATGCGCAATTGCGCGGCACGCTGAAGGCCGACAGCGTCAACGTGTCGTGGATGGGACCGGTCGAGCTGAAGGGGGTCAGCCTCGACGACGCCGACGCGCGACGCGTCTTCGCCGTGCAGCGGCTGAAATGCGAGCGCTCGCTGTGGGATTTGCTGACGCGCGGCATCACCGAATTGCCCAGCGGCAAGCTCAACCTGGGCGAGGTGATCGTCGAACAGCCGACGATCGATCTGATCGTCAACGAAAAGAACGAGATCTCGCTGGTCGACGCGCTGCAGCCCAAGCTGGCCGCGGCCCCGCCCGGCGGCACGGGGACAACGATTCCCGCGCCCGCGAAGGGCGGCGGATTGCCGGAGCCGACGCTCGACCTGGTGGTCAAAGACGCAAAGATCAGCGCCCGCCGCATCGATGGTGCGAGTTACGCGATCGACGCCATCCAACTCAGCCTGAAGGTGCGAACGCTCAATGAGATGGTGACGAAGCTGGAGGGCAAGCTGCCCAACGGCACGATGCTGTCGACCGATGTCGACCTGCGCGATCTGGCGCTGGAGTCGAAGATCGCGATCGATAAGGCGTCGGCCAAGGTGGGGCTGCGCTCCAACGGCGATGTCGACCTGGCGCCGATCATGGCCGTCTTCATGCCCAAACTGGGCCTGTCCGGCGCGGCGACGCTGAAGGTCGACGCGGACATGCGGCCGGGGCAAGCGCTCGCCGCGACATTTGATGTAGCAGTGAAGCAGCTTCAAACGGCGGCGGCGAGCGGCAGCGAAGTGGGCAACGGCGGACCGGCGATCGCGCCGCTCAACGTGACGCTGATCGGCAACGCGGCGCAGGCGGGCGATGCGATCACGGCCAGCGCCTCGCTCGCGAGCGAAGCGGGCAAGCTCGACGTCGGCGCCAAGACGACTCGTGCAGCGCTCCAAGGCGCCGGCTCGACCACCATCGACACCGAAAAGCTCCTCGCGACGCTGCAAAAGGGGGGCACCTTGACCTTGCCGCAGGGCGAGCTCACGGCCTCGGGCAATGTGGATCTCGCGAAGCTGCAGCGGGCGCTGCCGGGCATTTTCAAGATGCCGGCGGGCAAGTCGCTCGATGCGGGCTCCGTGCAATTGACCGAAGTGAAGCTGTCGGGCGGCGAAGCGCCCGCGGCCGCGGGCAAGATCGCACTGCGCGACATCGCCGCGACCGTCGACGGCAAAGCGGTGAAGCTGCAGCCGATCGACGCCAACGTGGCGGCGGCCTTTGAGCCCAGCGCGGGCTTGCGCATCGACGCGGCGGATGTCGCGTCCGCATTTGCGAATCTGAAGGCGACAGGGCGGCTGAGTGACGCGAGCGCCACCTTTGATGCCGACCTCGCAAAGCTGAAGGCGGAGCTGGGACAACTCATCGACCTGACGGCGCTCGACGCAACCGGGTTGATCTCGGGCACTCTCACCGCGAAGGGCGACAACCCGGAAAATGTCGCACTGCAACTCTCGGCCGACGCGAAGGAGCTGCGCGTCGGCGCGAATGGGCAGCCGACCAATCTCACGCTCAACGCCGACGCCTCGCGCAAGGCCGATGATCTGAAGCTCGATGCAAAGCTCGGCGGCGACGCGGGCACGGTCGAGGCGCAACTGGCGTCGACGCTGAGTGCGCTGACCAAAAAGATCGAGCCGGCGATCGACGCGCAGCGCGTCTTCTCGGCGGTGCTGAGCGGCGAATCACTCAATCTGCCGCAATTGACGCTGGCGGC
>JALHOX010000239.1 GCA_022842805.1 Phycisphaerae bacterium
CGGGGGTTCGAACCCCGTCGCCCACCAATTAATCGGCGACGCGCATGGCGGGTCGCCGATTGCGTTTAACAACGCTTCTGCATTGATCATTCTGCATTTTGCATTCACTTCGCAATTCGCGATTCGCCATTTCCCCGCGGATATACTGACCTCTGTGAACCTCTTCGCCGATCAGGAAGCCGACGCGTTGCGCCGTGTGCAACCCCTCGCGGTGCGCATGCGCCCGCGGAATCTGGCCGAGTTCGTCGGTCAGGATCACTTCGTCGGCCCGGGCAAGCTGCTCCGCCGGCTGATTCAATCCAACCGCCTGACCAGCGCCATCTTCCACGGCCCGCCCGGCTGCGGCAAAACGACCCTGGCCCGGGTCATCGCCGCCGAGACGCAGGCCGAATTTCGCGAGCTTCACGCCGCCGAGGCTTCGGTCAAAGACGTCCGCGCGATCATCGACGAAGCCCGCACGCGCGTCCTCACCGGGCGCGGCCGCACGATCCTGTTCCTCGACGAAATCCACCGCTTCAACCGCGCTCAGCAGGACACGCTGCTCAAGGACGTCGAGGAGGGCGTGCTGACGCTGATCGGCGCGACGACCGAGAACCCCTACTTCGCCGTCAACGGCCCGCTCATCTCGCGCGGCAACGTCTTTCGCTTCGAGCCGCTCTCCGCCGACCAACTCCGCGGCCTGCTGCGCACGGCGCTTTCCGATCGCGAGCGCGGCCTCGGCGCGCTCGCCGTGAACTGCGATGAAGACGCGATCAACGCACTGATCGAGTTCGCCGATGGCGACGCCCGCCGCGCCTTGAACGGGCTTGAGATCGCCGTGCGCTCGATCGCCGAGGGCGCAACCTCGTCGGCCGGCGGGCCGCGCCGCGTGACGCGCGAGATTGCGATCGAATCATTGCAGCGCAAGACGCAAAACTACGACGACACCGGCGACTCGCACTACGACATGGCCTCGGCCCTGATCAAGAGCATGCGCGGCAGCGACCCCGACGCGGCGCTCTACTGGCTCGCCCGCATGCTGGAGGGCGGCGAAGACCCGCGCTTCCTCGCCCGGCGGATCGTGATCTGCGCCAGCGAGGACGTCGGCACGGCCGATTCGTTGGCGCTGGTCGTGGCGAATGCCGCAGCGCAAGCGACCGAGTTCATCGGCCTGCCCGAGTGCGAGTATGCCCTGGCCCACGCGACGATTTACGTCGCCTGCGCCCCGAAGTCGAACGCCGTCACGCGGGCCATCAAGGCCGCTCGCGAAGAGGCCCGCGGCGGCGCAGCGCTGCCCGTGCCTCAGCACCTGCGCGATAAGAGTTATCCCGGGGCGAAACAAATGGGCCACGGTCGCGGGTATCTTTATCCGCACGACTACCCGGAGGGCTTTGTCGTGCAGGACTATTTGGGCGCAGACCGCGAGTATTACCAGCCGACGAATCGCGGCGGTGAGGCCCGTATCGCCGAGCGGCTGGAGCGCTGGCGCGGGCTGAGAGCCGCCGCCGACGCGCAGGCCGCGGGCACACGCGCCCCGATCGATAGCGAGCCGCCCGCGGGCCGACAACCAACCATCGCGACGGAGATCGTGAAATGAAAGCCGAGATGCGTCGCGAGATGCGCGCCCTGCTCAACCGCATGCCCGATACCGACAACGTCATGCGCAGCGGCCAGGCCTGTGAGCGCGTCTGCGCGCTGCCCGAATACATCGACGCCAACCTCGTGCTCTGCTATCTCTCCTTCGGCAAGGAGCTCGTGTCGGACTTTCTCTGCGCCCACGCGCTCGCCAACGGCAAGACCCTCGCCGCCCCGCGCGTCACTCCCGGCGGCCACCTCGAAGTGTGCGCCATCCGCGACATGCAGCGCGACCTCGTCCCCGGCTTTCTCGGCATCCGCGAGCCGGCCCCCCACTGCCGCACCATCCCCATCCCGGAGGTCGGCTTCGTCATCGTGCCCGGCCTGGCCTACGACCCAAACGGCGGACGGCTCGGCCGGGGCGGCGGCCACTACGACCGCCTGCTCGGCACGCCGGGCTATAGCGCCGTCTCCTGCGGCCTGGTTTTCGAAGAGCAGGTCGTCTCCGCCGTGCCGACCGAGCCGCACGACTGCCGCGTGCAGATCATCGTGACGGACCAGAAGGTGCGCCGGATTAAGTAACTTGGCGCTTCCGGAATGGGCGCGCCACGTCACGCCCCCATCTCGCCCGCGGAGTCAATCCGCCAATGTGTTCTTTTGATTCGGCACAATTCGAACGACTTTTCCCCGATTTGCACACACATCCGGGAACATTGAGCGAGGTTATCGCAAAGGTCCAATCCGACCTTGGAATGCCGCTCCCGAAAGACTATCAGGAGTTTCTGCTATGGTCGGACGGAGCCGCTGGCTGGCTTAGCGCGGACTCATTCATCGGCATGGTTCCGGCAGCCGAAATCGCTGAGGGCACTAAGGACTGCGGGATCACCGAGTTCATCCCCGGCTTGGCGCTGCTGGGCTCGAACGGCGGCGGCATGGCACTGTGCTTTACTTGGCACAACGGCAAACCGGAGTACGTTTGGATCCCGTTTGACAACATGATTGAACGGCAAGTTCGTGTACTCGGCCCGACCTTTTTGGACGCTTTGCGCGCACTCGCCGAGAATCCGGAATGGCGCCGCGACCGAACGCTTTAACAGCACGGTGGAAACGCCGCTGACCTCCGCGTGATGCCTATCCGGAGCTCAGTGGGCTTCAGCCCTGGCAAGTCTCCAGCACACTTGAATATTGCCGCAACCTAGCTATTTGTCACTCATCGGCTCAACCGCATTCGTCGACGCCGGCGACTGAAGCACAAACTTCGCGTCGCACCAATCCACATGGTCGCCGCTGTTGGCGCCGAGCGAATCCACCTCGACCACGAGCCGCGCCGCGCCTGCCACATCGACCGCGCAGTCGGCGACGTCGCCCGCGATCAGGAATCCGCTGGTCCACGCCGCCTTGCGATCAACCCAGACGCGACAGCGAACGCGCGCCCGCGAATTCGGAATCAGCGGCACGCTGACGCGCGCCTCCATGCGCGCGGCATTGGGGGGCACGAGGTAGTCGATTCGCGCCGGGCCATGGGTGCCCAGCCCGCGCAGATGAATTTCGCTGCCGATTCGCAGCGGCGCGCCGCTGATCGACTCATCACGCCGCATGCGCTTCCAGCCGTTCCGCTCCGATACGGGCGCCAGTTCGCTGAGATAACTCACGCCTTCCGTCCGGATCGCGGGCAATTGCGACCAGGCCCGCGCGAACCACGCCCCGCCCCCCAATGCCGCCAGCCAGACGACGATCGTGAGCACGCAAAACGCACGCACCACGATCGACGGCCCCGGCACCGGATCGAGCTGTCGCTCCGGCGGTGCGACATCCGGCCCCGCCGCCCCGCCGCCGCTCCAGGCCGCGATCAGGGCCCAGATCAGCAGCGCCACGAACGCGCCGCCGATGTGCATCTGAATCTGCTCCGGGTCGAGCACGCCGACGACGTTGATGCCGATCAGCATCGAAGCCAGCCAGTAGATCACCTGTCGCCCCGGCCGCACTCCCACCCACAACGGCCAGAGCGCCATCAACGGGAACGCGTAGCGCTCGTGCATCTCGGTCAGCACGGTGAACGCCGCCAGCACCAGCCCGCCGGCGACGAAGGCGCGGTGGTCGTGTCGCCCGCGGGCTGCGAGCGCCGTGAGCAGCAGTGCGACGCACAGCCCGAAGCCGACGATCGACAGCTTGCGAAATGTCAGCGCGAATTGCGGATGCGAAAGGAACCAATGCTGACGCGCGTCGACCGTCGCCGCGCCGTTCGCCGCAAAACGCGCCAGTTGCGGGGGCGTGGCGGTATCGGACGCGTCCGGGTAACCGAGGGCATACCACACGTTGTAGGCCGCCGTCGAGTTCTCCGGATATTGTCCGACGACGTTGGCGTAGCCCTTCTGAAACGCGGTGGAGACGACACCCTCAAGCGCCAGCGGGGTGCAGACCGCGAGCGCCGCCGCCGCCGCCCCCACGCTCCACCAGCCCAAACCGCGCCAGCGCAGATAGCGATAGACCTCGAAGATCAGTACGGGCACGCAGAACAGGCTCTGCAACTTTTGCAGCAGCGCCAGCGCCGTAAAGGCGCCGCAGGCCAGCGGCTGTTTTCGATTGACCGCGACCAGCGCCGCGAGCAACAGCGCGCTATGGATGCTGTCGACCTGACACCAATAGGCCGTGGCGTACATCGCGACCGGATTCAGAAAGTAGAGCGCCGCAACGATCAGGCCGCCGCGGGCGGACATGAGCCGCCGCCCTTCGAAGAACAGCAGCAGCGCGATCACCAGGTCGGCGAGGATCGCGGGAATTCGCAGATAAACACCCATGCGGTCGGGGATCGAACCGGTGGCATCGAATTGCTGCCAGAGTTCGCCGAAGAACCGCATCGTCAGTACGTGCAGCGGCGGATAATTCATGTCCGGCTTGGCGTACAGGACGGCGAAGCCATCGCGGGCGGCGGTCTCGGTCCAATCGCGAAACCAGCGATAGTCCCCGCCGTAGCCGTAGGCGGTCGCGAGCGCGAGGCGGGCGGCGAGACCGATGACGATGATGCCCATAAAAGCCGCCAGCCAGCGCCATTCTCCGCCGGTGGTTGCCGATTCGGGTGAAACGGCAGCGGACTCTTCAGACGAAGCGGGAGTCGCCGCGTGGGAAGGCGGGGAAAGTTCGGCCGGCAGCGACACGCGAACCTCTGGTGCAGGGAACGGCCCGCCGACGGACGCGCCGCGTAACTCCAGTAGAGTATCGCGCAGGGCACGTAAATACGCGATTCATCGCATGCCGCCGCGCAGCGGGCACACGATTTGCGTCGCGCAACGGTGTTTCACGTGAAACAACTTTGCCGCGACTCGCCCTGCCGCGAGGACGTGAGCCGCCACCCCTTCCCCCGCTTCTCCCCGTCGCCCCTCCCCCAAAACAAAAGCGCCGCCGCGCGACGGATGTGTCGCGCGGCGGCCCGAGAGGAGAGAGAGAGTAAGGTCGCGTCGTGTCCCGACGAGCTGCGACGCTTACCGCAGGAGCGCCAGCACCTGCGAGCTCTGCTGATTGGCCACGCCCAGCAGCGAGATGGCCGACTGCAACAGGACGTTCTGCTGATTGAGGTCAGCGGAGGCCTGGGCAAAGTCGGTGTCGCCGATGACGCTCTTGGCCGCGGTCAGACCTTCCTGAACGGCGCTGAGCTGGTTGAGAGCCGCACCGACCTGGAACTTCTGGAAACCGCCCAAGCGACCCTGAGAAACCGCGATCTGTTCGGCCGCCGCCTGGGCGATGGTGGCGGCCTGGCCCGGATCGGTGCTCAGGTCGTTGGCGCCGCCCGACTTCAGGCTCGACAGATAGCCGATCGTCGCGTTGCCCAACTCGTACGAGAAGGCGCTTTCGAGACCGATCGTCGTACGGGTCGAGGCGTCGGTGCCGAGCTGGAACGTGGCGCCGGTGTTCTCGGCCAGCGTGAACGTCGCCGAAGCGGCACCGCCCGTGGCGGCCACTTCGAACGCGAGGCTCGTACCGTTCGAGTTGAAGTAGACCGTCGTGCCGTCGACGTTGGCATTCACGCCGTTGACCGTCACGGTGGCGTCGGCGCCTTCATCGCGGCCTTCGGTCGCGATGGAGCCCGAGATGTTGGTGGCGCGGACGAACTGGCTCGAACCGTAGTCGGAGCTCAGCAGCCGCACATCACCCGAGTTCGACGTGCCGCCGTTGTCGGCCGTGACACCCGTCTCGGAGCTGACGGCGTTGATCTTGGCGCGAATTTCGACCGCCGTGTCGGTGGAGACGACGTCGATGATCGCCGTGCCGAGGTTGCCCTGAATGGCGATGGAGCCGGCGGCACTGACCTGACCGGTGTCGTTGGCTTCGTTGACGATGGTCAGCGAGCCCTGCGCGGCGTCGGCGGTCTTGGAGACGTTCAGGGCGATGTCGCCGCCGCTGGTCGGACGGCTGAAGACCTGAATGTCGCTGAACGAGGCAGCGCCGGCGCCGGTCTTTGTGACGTTGACCGACTGCGAGCCGTCGAGCAGCTTTTTGCCGTTAAACGACGTTGTCTTGACGATGCGGTCGATGGCCTCGATCGCGTTGTCGATCTGCGACTGGTTGGCGGCCACTTCCGAGGCGCTCAGACCGGCGGAGTTGCTCGACGCCTGGGCCAGCGACACGATTTCATCGAGGTGGCTGGCGATCTCGCCATAGGCCTTGTCGGCGACGCCCAGCAGGGCCTCGGTGCGCTGCGTGTTCGACAGCGCGGCGTCGACGCTCTTGAGTTCGGTTTCGAGGTTACGCAGCGCGATCAGGCCGGCGGGATCATCCGCGCCCTTGTTGATGCGTGAACCGGTTGAAAGTTGGGTGAGGGTGTTGCTTTGATTGGCTTGCGTGCGGTTGAGAATGTTGAGCAGCGAAAGCGAATTTGTGTTTGTGACTGTCAACGGCATGTGGCGATCCCTTTGTTTCGTTCGGCTTTTCGCGCGGCGCCCTACCCTGGGGCCGAGGCGCGATGCCCGTTTGCGGTGCTCCGTCCGCCCAATGCGAACTTCAAGGGGAACCATGCGAATCGCGCACGGCGGGAGCAAGTTTCGCTGCGAAAAATGAGAAAGATTTGCGACGTGGCGGAATGGTTTGTAGGCGCGGGCCTTCGCGACCGCGCCGGCACTATCCTATGAATAGGCTGCAGGCTGAGCGGAGCACGTCCGCTAATGCATGCCGGCGAGCCGGGTCGCAGGGGCACGGCGCAGCGCGCCTCTTCGCGACTGAAACGCCCGACGCCACGCGGGTCGCCGAGCAACGTGCCACGCGTCCGCCAACTCTCATACACTTTCTGTTGTCGTGAATGACTCGCCGCTCGAACTCTCGCTCGCGCCGTCCGCCGATTCGGCGGTGAGTATCGTGCGTCGTTTGCGAGAGGCGGGGCATGAGGCGCTTTTGAATGGCGGGTGTGTTCGCGATTTGCTGCTGGGGGTTGAGCCGCAGGACTACGACGTCGCGACGAGCGCGACGCCGGAGCAGATTCGCGGGCTCTTTCGGCCCACGCGCGAGGTTGGGGCGCAGTTTGGCGTGATGTTGGTGCGGGTCGGTGGGCGCTGGATCGAAGTGGCGACGTTTCGCACCGACGGCGACTATCGCGACGGGCGGCGGCCGGAGCAGGTCACGTTTTCCGATGCGCGACAGGACGCGCTGCGGCGCGATTTCACGGTCAACGGGATGTTT
>JALHOX010000240.1 GCA_022842805.1 Phycisphaerae bacterium
GATTTCGGGCAGCGCCAGATCAACGTCGACGGCCTGCATCACTTCGCCGAGCGCCGACAGCCGCACCACCTGCGAAATGCTGTCGGGGCCGCCCTCGACCGGGGCGAAGACGGCGGCCGCGACGTCACCCGAGCCGCCGATGTCCGCGACAGCAAACGCATCGAACGCCAGCATCGAGACGCGCTCAACCGCGGTATCACCCAGGATGAAGCGCACCACCTCATCGGCCCTGGTAACGCCAATCGCACTGCCATCCTCGCGAATGAAGCCCGCCTTCAAAGAAATGTCCGCGCCGTCGAGCGTTAGCCGGAAACACGCCGTGCTCGTCCCACGCTCGGGCTGCTTGCTGATCGACATCGAGACATCGGCTTCATCAGGACTGAATGGCGCTTCAAAAACGGAAGCAATCAGGCGCGGCTCCGGGGCCAGCGCCGCCACAGCTCGGTCACACCTCGACTCATCGCGGCCGAAAGGGCAGCCGACGACCAAAGTCATCAGCCCCGCGCATAAACCACCTGCGCGATACGCGCCGCACACACTTCGAGTCCTGCTCATAGCTCCCGCATCATAAACATCCAGCGCGGCTCGCACACGCGCTGACGCATCCGATACGCCGACGACAGCGGAGTACTGCACGCAGCAACGCCGACTACCGCCGACGCATCGCAAACGCCGCGCCCAGCGCCCGCAGCGTCAGGCTCGCCGGCTCCGGGACGACGCTGATGTTGTCGATCAGCGTGAAGAGCAGGCTCGCGTCGTTGGGATCGGTGGAGGATGTCGCGTTCGTATCGCTATGACCAAAGAAGATGTTGCTGCCGCCAAGCGTGACGGTCGACAGATCGATCGTGGCCATCAGCACACCATCGACGAGCCATCGGGCGATGTTGCCGACCTTCTCAATCTCGACCCGGTGCCACTCCATCCCCGCGCTGCCGACGAGCGTGGTGCCGGTCTGCTGCGGAAACAGCGCCACTTGCGCCGCGGGTGCGGTGACCTGTCCAAAGCTGCTGAAATAGGCGTTGCTGCTGTTGCGCGTCGTGAAGGGGAAGACAGAGCTGCCGTCGACGTAACCGGTCGGCGCGGCGCTCGAATAGGCGCGCCAGTCGGCAGTCGAGTTGCCGTCGCCCGTCGCGGCAAAAAAGACGCTGCTCTGCACCCCGCCCGGCCATTGCACATTGGTGCCGCTCGTGCCAATGCCGAAGGTAGAGAGATTGGTCGAGCCGCTACCGCCCGCCGGAAACGGGCCGTTGACATTCGCCCACCAATCGAAGGCGAGCGTGTAATCGCCGGGCAGGACGAGACCGGTCGGCGAAACGCTCATGCCGCTGAAGAGGCCGTTGGTGAGATTCGCCTGCAGCTTCATGCCGCGCGTGCCGGCGCCATTGGGCGCCGCGGGGATGCCGACGGTCGAATAGTCGAAGAAGTAGTCGGCCGCCGAGTCGGAGGGGCCGCTGTTCAACGTCCAGGTCGCGCTACTGTCGACCTCGAAGTTCTGCGAGTACACCCCGGCCGAAGCCGACGAGGCCGTCAGCGCGCCGACAAGCACGAGCGATGTTTGCATGAATTTCCGCATTGCTTCTTTCTCCGATGGAAGTGCTACCAATTCAGCTTATCAGTTTGTGGCCGCCCGAGACAACGTGAAAACCGGCCGTGGCGAGGATTTTGTTGCTCAAACGTGCAAAATCGTGGAATGCGGACCGAATGCGCTCGTGTTTGAGGTAGTGCCTGAGTTTGGCGATGGCGACTGAGCACCGCTCGCGTTTGCGGCGCTTCGCCCCATGTCGGCATTTCGATGACGCCACGCAAACGAAATATCGATCCACAGAATCACTCACAATGTGAAGCACGAGGGGCGGCGGTGCGCACGGACTGGAACTGCGAGAGCTGCGATTACTCGCTGGCTTTCACGAGCGAGGACCGCTGCCCGGAGTGCGGGCAGTGTTTCGATCCTGATGATCTCGCCGACCTTCACTCAGAAGAGTCGCCGCCGAAGCTGATCTGGGATTCGTCGCACGATTTCGCGACCTGGTGCAAGACCGTACATCTTGTGCTCTTCCGGCGCCAACCGTTCTCACGCGAGCTCCCGTTCCGGCCGAACGCGCTGAATGCGATGCGTTTCTCGCTCAGCATCCATCTCCCCATGATGGCGGCGACGGCCTTCGTGCAGTGCCTCATGCTGCTGTATTGCCGCTGGGACGATCGCAACTGGCCGCGCGCAATCTCGCACGGCGGCTTCGCGCTGCTGCTGCTTCCGCCTTTCCTACTGACCTTTGAGATCACCGCGGGCGCGATGCTGGCATTCGTCCTGCCGGTTCGTCGGAAGATCCGACGAATGCCGTTCTGGGTGTCGTGCATGCACTATCACGCCGCTTATTGGGTGATCATCTATCCGATGATTCTGATCGCGCTGGCTGCGGGGCTTCTGAGTACCGTGGCGAAAATTCACGACCTGACGAAGTTCGATTGGTGGCTGGAAGCAATCGGCTCGGCGCTGCTCGCCGCGTTTCCTTTGGCGATCTGCTGGTTCATCAGGCTCACCGAGTGCCTCTTCGACCAGCATCGAATCCGGCACTGGAGCGAAGCGCTCTTGGCGTTATTGGGGGCGTACCTCTACAGCGGCGTGCTGGTGTTGGTATTCGGGGCCGTCCAGACTTACTTAATCGGGCCGATGCAGGGCTGAACGAGCTCGAATCCGGCTACCACCTCGTGCGCTGTGCGCGAACCCGTGGATAAACCCCTCGCAAATCACGTGCCGAGTATTGTCGCACTGACATTCGCCACCGATGAATCTGCCGCGGCGCGTGAGTTCGCCGCATCGGCGTCGCACCTCATTCCTGTAAGCCGCCTCGCACACACAAAAGCGGCCCGCGCCCTCGTCGGGAGCGATTGCAGGAGTGAAAATATGCAGCAGTTCGTTGACCATTCCACGGGAACTGCCCCCAGTTCCGCCACCGCTCAAGGAGCGGACAAAGACCGCCTCGCCCCGTTCACCTCGCGGCTTGCCGTTTTTCTCTACGGCGTCGCCTCGTACGGCCTCTTCCTCGCGACGTTCCTCTACGCCTGCGGCTTCATCGGCGGCTTTTTCGTCCCGCGCACGATCGATGGAGCGCCGGTCGGCCCCCTCTGGCAATCGCTGCTGATCGACTTCGCACTAATCGCGCTCTTCGGCATCCAGCACAGCGTCATGGCCCGCCCGGCATTCAAACGCTGGTGGACGCAGCTCATCCCCGAAGCGGCGGAGCGCAGCACCTATGTACTCGCCTCGTCCCTCGCGCTGATCGCGTTGTTCGTTTTCTGGCAGCCGCTCGGCGGTCGCGTGTGGCACTTTGAACCGGGCTTGATCGCAAATCTGCTCTGGGCGGTGTTTGCGTTCGGCTGGGGGCTGGTGTTGGTGACGACGTTCCTGATCAACCACTTCGATCTGTTCGGCCTGCGGCAAGTGTGGCTGCACCTGCAGGGGCGGCACTATCGCCCGCTGAAGTTCGTGACGCCGGGCCCCTACCGCATCGTCCGACACCCGCTCTACGTCGGCTGGCTGCTCGCGTTCTGGGCGACGCCGACGATGAGCATGGCCCACTTCGTCTTCGCCTCGCTCATGGCGATCTACATCCTGATCGCGATCCAATACGAGGAGCGCGACCTGGTCGAATACCATGGCGAGGAATATCAGGAATACCGACGCCGCGTGGCGATGCTCGTGCCGCGGATGGCGGGTGGAAATCGGCGCGGGAGGTAGGCGGGGGCGATTGGAGAATTGCTGGGGAGCCCCGTCGCCCCGCGTCGCGTTCTATCGTTGCATTTCAATGCTGCCCAGCCAATTGAGCAGCGCCCTGGCGCGCCGCGGTACGTCGTTGCTCACGTTTCCGATACGAAGCAGCTTCTGTGAGTCCGGATATAGCAGCTGCTGCTCGAAATCGACACTCCGAATGTGCGATCCCGGATTGATCAGAGACTCGAAATCGTGAGCCGCCCCGAGATAAGTCGGCGTGTCCTCCAGCAACTGGGCCAATTTCAACATCGCGGTCGGCCCGAGCCGCATGCGCGCCTCGTTGCCGCCCCGAATCGTGATGCACTCCCCGTTCGGACTCACCTCGATCCGCAAGAGCTCTCGAAATCCCGCTTCGTCGCGGCGAGTCTCCGAAAAGGTCAGCTTGCCGCGCAACTCCGCCGGTTTTTCGGTCGCGCTCGAAACCGCATCCGGGACCGGCTGCGCCACCGGCGAAGACGCCGGCGGTGTCGCAAACAGCGACGCAAGCCCGAACAACGACGACAGAATCAGTACATTCCAGACGCGCATCAGATGTCCCCTGAAATAGACGTGTGAAGCTCCGACCCGAGCTTCTCCAAAAAGCAGAACCGGCCCGCCGCGACGAGCGACAGGCCGGACATTTCGTTCTGATTACCAGCGGCCGCGACCATAGCCGCGATAGACCACCGTGCGCCGCGGATAGACCACCGGGCCGCAGAATCCGCCGCGATACACGACCGGGCCGTAAACCGGACCGGCGTAGACCGGCGGAGCGTAGTACACCGGCGGCGGGCAAAAGGCCGGCGCGTAGACCACCGGAGCCGGGGCATAGCAGCCGCCATAAGCGATCGGCGCGTTATAGCCGACCGCGATGCCGAAACCGGCGTGAGCCGAGGCGGCGGCGAACAGGGTTCCGACAAGCAGGGCCAGACGCGTTTTCATCGCAAACTCCTTCGTGCGAACGGGTGATCCGTTTCAGCCGCCGCCAACTCCGGGCGGGGCGTTCGTTGCTGATACAGCCAATTGGACGAGTCGGGCGGGCGGGCTATTCACAAAAGCTATGCGAAATTTTCAACTCAGCTCCAGCGCACAATAGTCTTATAATAATCGTCTTAATGAGCATTAATTGACTCTACTCCGCCATTTCTGTCGCTTATGATTTCCTTTCGAATCGCGCCGCGCGGCAAAATTCCGAATTCGCCGACCGCGCGTCGGCGTGGGTTCATCCGTAACTCCGAACCGATTGCCACCGCAATTGGCCCGCGCGCATCACTGGCGCGGATACCCTCCCCGCAAACGACCCGATGAACCGCACCGAAGTGAACTCCATCGAACTGCCCTGGCCCGACGATCCGGCTGCCGCCGGCGCGGCGTTGCTCGACGATGCCACAGAATCCGCCTGGCTCGACGGTTCGCAAGGGGCCAGCGGCCACAGCCTGCTTGCGCGGGATCCGCTTTTCGTGGTCGATCAGTCACCCGCGCAGCTCGCGGAATGCCGCGCCATCGATCGACAGCAATCGGTCGACCGCGATCGTTCCTTTTGGGCGCTCCTTCGCCGCGCGGTCGAGCGCACGCGCGCAGAACCGCGCGCGGCGACCGCCGACGACGAAGCGCCGCGCTTCGGCCCCGGCTGGGTCGGCTATTGCGGCTTTGAGCTGGCGGATCAGATCGAGTCGCTCCCGCCAGCACTCGTCGACCCGCTCGCAATGCCGCTGGGCCGGTGGGCGTATTTCCCGGCGGTCATCGAACTCGACCATGCTCGACGCCGGGCGCGCGCACTCGGGCGAGACCAAGCGGCGATTCGCGATCTCGCGAAGCGCTGGATAGCCAATCTCGAATCCGGGGCGGGGCTGCTTCCCCCCTGCTCGCCTCACGCTCGCTCCCGGGAGACCACGAGCGCGGCAGAATTCGAGCAGGCCGTGCGGCGCGTGCTCGATTACATCGCCGCCGGCGACATCTATCAGGTCAATCTGGCGCACGCGCTCGAGCTCGATCATCTGCCGTCGGCGGCGCACGCCTTTCGCAACCTCAGACGCGAGAATCCCGCGCCCTACGCCGCCCTGCTGCAATGGCCCGGCGCGGCGATCGTCTCGGCTTCTCCGGAGCTATTTATCGAAAAGCGCGGCGGGCAAGCGAGGACCTGCCCAATCAAAGGTACCCGCCCGCGAGCTGCAGACATCGGTGACGATCGCCGCGCCGTTTCCGATCTCCTGCAATCCGAAAAAGAGGCCGCCGAACTGGCGATGATCGTTGATCTGCATCGCAATGACCTCGGCCGCGCTTGCAAGCCTGGCACGGTGCGAGTGGTCGAGGCCCGGCGAGTCGAGGCACACCCCCACATCTGGCACACCGTCGCGGAAATCGCCGGCGAAGTGGAGAGCGGCATCTCGCCGGTCGAGTTGCTGCGGCGAATGTTCCCCGCCGGCTCGGTCAGCGGCGTGCCGAAGATTCGCGCCTTACAGATCATCCGCGAGCTCGAGAAGTTGCCGCGCGGGGCGTACACGGGCGGGCTGGGATGGATCGGCGACGAAGGCGACATGATCGTCAACGTGGCGATTCGCACCCTTCAAATGCGCGCCGAGCGCGGACTGCTGCACCTGGGCAGCGGAATCGTGATCGACAGCGACCCGGCTGCGGAATACCTCGAAACGCTGGCGAAGGGACGGGGCATTCTGAAGGCACTGGGCGCACTGAGCGCGACACGCGCCTGATCATCAGCGCGTCGTGAGCGAGATCGGCGCTTGCGGCGCTGGCGGCGAAGGCAATTGATCCTGAAGGCAGCCGGTCTCGCCGCAGCTCGCGCATTGGGCGGGTTCGTGGCTGCAGGATGGGTCGAAGTTGCGCCAGGCGGAGAAGAAGTCGCGTGCGGGAGCCGGGATCTTTGCGATGAAACGCAGAAACGACATCGCGCGCCTGGCGACGTCGTTGCTCACCAGATGCTCGGTTTTGCAGGCGTCGATCTCGGCCTGCTCCGCGGTGCAGCCCAGCACTTCGGTCAACAGCCGACGCATGATCTCGCGCTTGGCCTTGATGGCGCGCACCAGCCCCTGCCCATCTTCCGAGAGCTTCACATGGCGGTTCGCATCTTGCAAAACAAGGCCCGCTTCCTTGAGCGGCTTGAGCGAGATGCTGACGCTCCCGCGCGTGATGTGCAGTTCGCGGGCGATATCGGAGACGCGCGCGTAGCCGTAGCGCGCCACCAGATCATCGATCGCCATCAGGTGGTGGGCGGCGCTATGGGTGATCTCGTTCTGCTCGAATTCCTTCCAGATGTCCAAGCGCGGCTCCGGAGCAACAGCGGGCTTCGCGGGTTTCGATTCAGACTGAAATTGTACCGAACTCGGGAAAGACGGCGGACGCCGCCGGGTGCGGTGCCGCGCCCGGGGCCGCGGCACGCCCGTTACACTTCGGCCCCGCCCGGGCGATGGACTACGCCTTGGGCGGCCGAACCGATGGATTGCAAAGGACTC
>JALHOX010000241.1 GCA_022842805.1 Phycisphaerae bacterium
ATCGGCTGCCCAGCCCCGGGCAGTTTCATCAGCCACCAGAGATATCCATACTCAGCCCGTTCATCGATCTCCGCGTGCGGCGCGGTCATCGCGGCGATCCAATCCGCGGGAACGACCTGCACGCCGTTGAACTTTCCCTTCGCCAGGACGCACTGCCCCACTGCCAGCAAGTCGCGGCTTCGCAGCCCCAGTCCGCCGCCGGCCTGCGGCAATCCGAGCGACGAGCGCTGCCACTCGGGCTTCTCAATTCCCAGGGGCGAAAAGAGCGTCCGCTGTGCGTAGGCGTCGAGCTTCTCGCCCGTGGCGCGCTCCAACACCGCGCCGAGTGTCGCGACGCCCGCCGTGCAATAACTGAACGCGCGGCCATACGGAGATTCAGCGGGCTTCTTGACCCACGCCGGAAACCCGCGGATGGGAAGGTCCAGGAAGAAGCGCGGCCAATCCTCAATCAGGTACATGCGCTCCTCGTTGCCGCGCGAAAACTGGTTCCAGTCGTCGCACTCCAGGCAGGAGCTCATCGTGAGCAGGTCTTCGATTGTGATCTTCGCCTTACGCGGATCGGGACACTGCAAAGGTTGAAGGTCGGCGAAAAACGGGAGAACTGGAGCGCCCACGCCGCTGAGCTTGCCATCGCGAATGGCGATGCCGACCAGTAGTGCGGTAATCGACTTGGTCGCCGAACGTGTGTTTCGCCGCGCCTCGGCCCCGCCCTCGTCGTAATAGGCTTCCAGAATCGTCTGGCCCTTGTGGGCGACGACGATGCTCGTGATCGTCCCGAACTCACCCTTACGAACCGACTCATCCACCGTCGCGAACCGCGCGGCTTCCGGTGCGGCCGCCGTCGAAGCCGGCGCAGGCTTCCCCGGCGACGCGGCACTTTGCGGCAACAAAAACAGAAATCCGACGATCGGCGCGAGCAGCATGTGGACACTCCGAGATTCGTGGTTCGCGAATGCGAAAGAATGTGCGTCAGCGGAGTGGAGTTCTCGGCTTGCGAGGTGATATTTTCGTCGGGCGGGCGGTCACGCCGACATTTTTTCCGTCTGGCGCCGAGCAGCCTCGCTCGGCGTTAGGACGTGCGGAAACGCGGACTCGGACGTCGATGACGCGGCGGCGGTGGCCAGACCGTCGCTGCGGCGCTGCGAGCCACGTAGGTCGGGTCATCGACCCGACAAGATCGACGCAATAAGCGAACAATCAGCCAATTGCTTTACGGGGCAATTGGCCGGGATGCGGCCCCATTCGTAACTTGTTCATCGCCGTCGGGTCATCGACCCGACCCCCCACGACCGCCTACCCCCGCCGAAACTTCGCCGCCTCCTCCGATCCGCCGGTCGCGTTGCCGGCGGAGTAGGAGTGCGCGCCCGTGCCCGCCAGCTTGCCGCCATCCACGATCAGGTACTCGCTGCGGATCGGCCGGCCCGCGAACCAGCACTCCAAAATCTCACGCACGCCCGCCGCATATCGCGCCTGCGCCGACAGCGACGTGCCCGAAATGTGCGGCGTCATGCCGTGGTTGGGCATCGTCCGCCAAGGGTGGTCCTTCGGCGGCGGCTGCGGAAACCAGACATCGCCCGCGTAGCCCGCCAGTTGCCCGCTCTGCAGCGCCCGCGCGACGGCGTCGCGGTCGCAGATCTTGCCCCGCGCGGTATTCACGAGGTACGCCCCGCGCTTCATCTTCGCGATCAGCGCGTCGTTGAACATGTGCTCCGTCTCGGGGTGCAGCGGGCAATTGATCGTCACCACGTCGCACTCGCGGACCATCGACTCCACATTCGGGTGATAGGTCAGCCCCAGCTCGCGCTCCACCTTATCCGGCTGACGATGGCGGTCCGTATAGTGCAGCTTCACATCGAACGGCTTGAGGCGCTTGAGCACGCCAAGCCCGATCCGCCCCGCCGCCACGCTCCCGACCGTCATGCCTTCGAGGTCATACGACCGCGCCGCGCAATCGGCGATGTTCCACCCCTGCTGAATCACCCAGTTGTAAGACGGAATGTAGTTTCGCACGAGCGCGAGGATCATCATCACCACGTGCTCAGAAACGCTGACGCTGTTGCAATACGTCACTTCCGCGACCGTGATGCCGCGCTTCATCGCCGCCTGCAGGTCGACATGGTCCGAGCCGATGCCCGCCGTGATCGCCAGCTTCAGCTTCGGCGCTTTCGCGATGCGCTCGGCGGTCAGATACGCAGGCCAAAACGGCTGCGAAATCACCACGTCGGCGTCGGACAGCTCACGCTCAAAGGCACAGTCGGCCCCGTCTTTGTCAGATGTGACCGCCAGCCGATGCCCCGCGCCCTCAAGAAACTTTCGCAACCCCAGCCCCCCCGTGACGGAGCCCAGCAGCGCCCCCGGCTGAAAATCAATCCGCTCGGGCGTGGGCAGCGTCTGCCCATCGGGATAGCGCTCCAGCCGCGGCAGCCCGTCGCGCGGATAGGACTTCGGATAGCCGGTGACGGGATCGTCGTAGAGGACGCAAAGCACTTTGGCCATGACGCGCTCCTGAAGAAAAGGGGTCGGAAATGGGTCGCCGCCGGGGATGGTCGGTCGGCTGGGCGGGGAATGCAAGTCGATTTGCGGCGGGGCAACAACGATGTGAGAAATCGTGCTGCGAACTGCCAATACGCCGGGCACCAAGCGGTTTCCGACCAATTTTGCCCTGAATTCGACGCCTTGATCAACTACCTAGAAAGTTCAGGTCAGCAAGGCGGTTTCTTGAGCGGAGAGCTCCATGTTCTTATGTAATCCCTGCCGCGGCGCGCGCTCAAATTCGATTGCCGCGGCCTTCGCATTCGCGATCGCGTTCAGCGACGACGCGGACGCCGCCGCGCTGAGTTGGAACAACCCCGCTGGCGGACCCGCGGCGACGGCGGCGAACTGGCTGCCCGCGCAGGTTCCGGTGAGCGTCGACGACCTGACGTTCAATCTCGCCGCAACGTACACCACGTCATTCAACTCCACGGTCGCCGCCAGCCGCACTCACACCTTCCGTCAGGGAACAGTGACGTTGAGCATGCTCAACCCGCACACCGTCTCCACCGGCGTGACAATCGGAAGCGTCAGCCCGGACAACGCCACCGTTACGCTCACCACCGGAACTCTCGCGTCGAACGGTAATGTCATCCTCGGAAACGCGACCGGCACCACCGGCGTGCTGAATATCAACGACGACGATGCCGAACTCGTCATCGGGAATGGCGCCGATCTCACAGTCGGCGCGAATGGCGCGGCAGCATTGAACATTACCGCCGCGGGCACCGCGCGCGTCGGCGATCAACTGATCGTGGGTTCGAACGCCACGTCGACGTCGACGGTCACGATCTCCGGGTTTTCAGTCGCACCGGTCGGCGTTTCCGGTCTCACCGTGCTCGGGACCGGCGAATCGCGCATCGGGCAGGGCGGAGACGCCACGATGACCATCAGCAACGGCGCGTTCGCGAGCTTCGCCGGCGACGTGATCATCGCCAACGGCTCGGCATCGACGAGCACCGTGAACGTGCATACAACCGGGTTGCTCAACGCACGACTGCTCGTCGGCGGCGATCTGCTGATCGGGCGCAACTCGAGCGCTACGGCCGCCGGAACCGCCGCGCTTAACATCGACTCCGGAGGCCAGGCCGACATCGACGGGCAAACGCTGCTCGGCGACCCCAACGGCGGCACCGGGCGAATCGACTTATCCGGTGGCACGTTCAATGGAACCGGCAACGTCACCGTTCTGACCGGCTCGACGATCAGCGGGACGGGCACGATCAACGCCGACGTGGATAACGCGGGCAATATCCAGCCCAGCGGCGGCTCAGGGCTCCTTTTCAATGGTCAACTCGCGAACAGCACCAACAATATCGTTGGGAACAAGATCCACTTCGGCTCGCTCGGCAGCTACAGCGGCTCGGGCATGTGCCTGGCCGACATCACCGGCGACGCCGCGTCGTCCATCAACCCCAGCGGACCGCTCACGATTGGGGCCAACACGACCAGCGGATTCTTCTATTTGGGAGCGCTGAACGTCGGCGCGCAAGCCGTCACGCTCGTCGACAGCAATCAGGCCGTGCTTGGCGGACAGACCACCATGAACGGCGGAACGCTGTCTTGCTCGACGGGCATCGGCAATCAGAACGGCGCAGCGATTCGCGGAAAAGGCACGCTGACCGGCAATGTAACAAACTCGGGCATTCTCGCGCCGACCGATCCGGGGGCCGCGTCCGTCACCCTAAGCATCAACGGATCGCTCACGCTGAATCCGACATCTGTCGTCGAAATCGAACTCAACGGCCCCGGCAACACCGACCGCATCAACGTCAGCGGCGCGGCGACGCTCGGCGGCTCGGCGCGGCTGACGCTGGCGCCGGGCTATCTGCCGTCGCTCGGCGAACAGATCATCCTTGTCAATGCGGCCGGCGGCCGCGCGGGAACGATGTCAAGCGTCATTCATACGCCGGTATGTGACCAGTACACGATCGTGCTGGTCTATTCGTCCACGGCGGTGATCGCGCTCATTCGGCCGAGTAGTGCCGTCACGTCGCCGGGCGACGTCGATCGGGACGGCGACCACGACGTCGATGACTTTGCGCGTTGGGCGCCTTGCATGGCCGGCCCGGATATTCTGACCCCGCCACCGGGATGCGATCCGGACGACTTCCACTTTCGCGCGGACCTCGACATGCCGTACTGCGAGGATTACGACGTGGACATCAAGGACTTCTGGGTGCTGCAGCGAATCATCGACGGAACCTGATCGCTCGTGACGTCTGGTCACCGGGCGGTTGCGTCGGCGCAGCGTCTTGCCGGGCGGGCCGTGCCCAATGGCCTAAAAAATCCACCGTTGGATTTGCTTCCGGCAGATCAGGGTGCAGCCCAATTTGAGAAATGCCTCATGGATGTCGTCGCGTCGGTCGTAGCCGGTTCGCAGCCGGCGACACTGGCGCAGCGACTTGAGCGTGCGTTTGACCACCAAGCGGCGGTCGCGGTTGCGCGAGAAAGAGCTCGATGTCGCGCGGAAACGTACATCGGGTCTTCGACGGGACCTATGCTCCTCCCCTCCGCTAAACTGTCGCCCAACTCGATTCGAACGCCCAACGACGGAGCCGCCCCCATGACCACCACCCTCGAAAAAACCCTCGCCGCCGAGCTCGCCGAACTGCGCGCCACCGGCCAATACAAGCAGGCCAACGTCGTGCAGGCCCCGCAGGCCCCGCACACCATCATGGACGGACGCCCCGTCATCAATCTATCCAGCAACAACTACCTCGCCCTCGCCAACCATCCGCGCGTCGTCGCCGCCGGCAAGCGCGCCATCGACGAATTCGGCCTCGGCACCGCCAGCGTCCGCTTCATCTGCGGCACCATGGCCTGCCACGAGGCGCTCGAAAAGAAAATCCGCGAGTTCATCGGCTGCCCCGCCGCCACCACCTTCATCAGCTGCTGGGACGCGAACGTCGGCGTCATGCCCACCCTCGCCCCGACCCAGCAAGACGCGATCTTCTCCGACGCGCTCAACCACGCCAGCATCATCGACGCAATCCGCCTCAGCAAAGCCGAGCGATTCATCTATAAGCACGCCGACCTGGCCGAGCTGCAGAGCATGCTCGAAAGCCCCAAGGCCCGCGCCTCCCGCAACAAGCTCATCATCACCGACGGCGTCTTCAGCATGGAAGGCGACGTCGCCGACCTGCCCAAGTTAAAGGAGCTGGCCGAAAAGCACGACGCACAGCTCATCGTCGACGAATCGCACGCCACCGGCGTCCTCGGTGCGACCGGACGCGGCACCGCCGAACACTTCGGCGTCTTGGGCGAAGGCACGGTGCAAACCAGCACGCTGGGCAAAGCCCTCGGCGGCGCCTGCGGCGGATATGTCGCCGGAGCACAGGTGATCTGCGACTATCTCGTGCAAAAGGCCCGCACGACGCTCTTTTCGAACGCCCTGCCGCCGGCCGTCTGCTATGGCTCGATGGCGGCGATCGACGTGCTGATCGAGGATGGGGCAAAGCTGCTCGCGGCCTTGAAGCGCAACGTCGCCCACTTCCGCGCCGGCGTCGCCGACCTCGGCCTGCACACGATCCCCGGCATCACGCCGATCTGCCCCGTCATCGTCGGCGAAACGGCCACCGCCATCTCGATGCAAAAGGCCCTGCTCGCCGAGGGCGTCTTCGTCAGCGGCTTCGGCTTCCCGGTCGTGCCGAAGGGCGAGGCCCGGCTGCGCTGCCAGATCTCAGCCGGACACACGATCGAAGACCTCGACAAGTGCCTGAAAGCGCTCGCCAAAGTCGCCGAGAAATTCCCGGAAGCCCGCAAGCGGCACTAATCCCCCGCATTGCCGAGCCGCGGGCTTCAGCCCGCGCGGCTGCCGTCGTTGTCCACGCGTACCTGGCCGCCGCGCTGCCGTCGGCGCGGTGGAGAGACCCGCGCCATGAGATCGCAGCTGGCGAAATTCGCCGTCGCATACCTCGTCTTGATCCTGTTCGTCTATTTCCTGTGCGGCGGGCGCGATGAGGGTACGACAGCGATCCTCCTCGCCGCCGCCCTGCCCGTGAAGTTCGCATTCTTCGCGTTTATTTTCTTCATCTGTTATCGCCTCGTTTCTGTCGCCTACATCCGAAAGCCACGACCTCCGGGGACTTGCCGCACTTGCGGCTACAACCTCACCGGCAACACGACGGGGATCTGTCCCGAATGCGGCTCGCCGACAAAGCTACACTCACACAAATAGCGGCCCGAACCTCGCAGGCTGCCGCACCGCGCCCATCGCCCTGCGGGCCCAGGCATGAAACGACGCGACCCGTTTACCCCAGACTGGCCGACCATTTGGACGGCGCGAATCACGCTTGCCGGGTTCGCGCTGATCATCGTCACCGCGCTCGTGCTGCTCTGCGTTCCCGGCGCGCGCCGGCTCGAAACAGGCATGAAGGTCGTATTCGCGCTGGGTACTGCGATGACGTTCTGCTGGTATTGGGGCGAACCCGTGTTCTTCGGCATTTCCTATCTCGTGCGGCTGCTCGAGAAAAGCTTCGCCCAGAAACCCGCCCCCGGCACCCGGGCCTGCCCTCACTGCGGCTATGACGTCAGCCAAAATAATTCGGGCCGCTGTCCGGAGTGCGGGACGGCGTTTGACATTCAGAATTGGCAGGATTGAGCGAGTCGCCGCGCATGCTGCTTTCACTCGGAGGCGTGACCGCGTAACGGCAG
>JALHOX010000242.1 GCA_022842805.1 Phycisphaerae bacterium
GATGTCGATGTGCGAAGGCATGTGAACCATGTGGCCGGAGGCGGGCACCAGCGAACGCAGGACGTCGGCGGATGCGAGGGCCTTTTCGGGCGACGGGCCGGCTTCGCAGGCGTGAATGTAAAGGTGGTGCGCGCCGGGGTGTCGGGGGTCGAGGCGCAGAGCGGCTTCAAGCGTGGCGAGGATCTCCGCCGTTTTGCCCTTGGGCGCGTCGTCGGTCGTCCAGTAGTCCCAGGGTTGCAGGTTCATCAGCGATTCGGCGTAGAGCGCGGCGACATCTGCATCCTGCGGAAACTTGCGATAGACCTCGGCCATTGCGGCGGCGTACGCCTCGTCGAACGGACGTCGGTTCGCCACCGCGGTCGGTCCGTAACGCTTGGCGACGGCGTCGACCAACGCCTGTTCGACCGGAGAGGCCGCCGCGCGGCGCTTCTGCGCTTCTGCGATGGCCGCGTTGGCGTCGGCGTTATGCGCCTCATCGACGATGCCGTTGTTGACGTGCGGGCCGTTGCACAGCGCGATGCCCCACCACGGCAATGCAGCTTGCGGGTCGAGGCGTGCGGCCTCGCGGAACGAACGGATGGCTTCGTCGTGATTAAACGAGAAAGCCCAGATCAGTCCCTGATCAAAAAAACGCTGCGCTTCGGCGCCGCGAATGGTCGTCGTGCGTGTGTGGCCGCCCATGTTTTGGAAGAGCTGGCCGCGCGGTTCAACGCTTTCGGCGACCGGCGTTAATCGTGGACCGGTCGACGCGCAGCCCGAAAGCGCGACCATGACCACGATCGGCAGAAGTGAAATCGGGGCAACAGGACGATGTTGCATCATGCAATCCTCGCAGGTGGGTGAAACTCCATCGGCAGACGCCAGTATTGGCGAATCCGCGGCCGATTTCTCGGCGACGCGGGACCACGATGAAAACGAAAGAGCCGCGGACTTTGCCGCGGCTCCGAATCAGAGGCAAGGGCAATCGATCGCGGGCGGCCGCGTTATTCCCAATACGGAATCGATTGCGGATTGTTGGGCACGACCGGCGGCAGATACTGCGTGCCGGGGAAGCCATAGAGCAGCGTGAACGTGCCGAGCTTCAGCGTCTTGGAGGCGACCGGTGCGGCGTGACCGTCGAAGAACGCGGTGTTGGTCTGGCCGTCGCGCTTGCCGTTGGAGAACGACGCAGCGCGGGCGTCGCGATCGGTCGTGAAGCGGTAGCTGCGGATGCTCGACTTGTGCGGCGGGAAATAGGGCAGCGCCCGACCGGACCAGCCGATCTGATAGGGGCCTTCCTGCTGATAATTGGCGTTCGAACCCGCCTTCGGGCGATACCAGGCGTCGGCGAGCATCCACTCATCGGCCGGGGCGACGGAGCGCGTCCTCATGCGCCCGATGCGGCTGAGCGTGGTCGGGGCGCGGTCGAGCGTGCGCGGCTCGTTGCAGCTTGGGTTGCTGTAACCGAAGTACTCCGGCGGATCAGTGACGCGGACGCCGCCCACGAGGCCGGTCGATGTGCCGGGGTCGACCTGGGTGCTGCCGTTGGCCGGCGGATTGGGGTTGGGCGGGTTGTTTAGGACATAGTCCGTGGGAAAGACGGCGTTGCCGGTGGAGTTTCGGTGAGCGATGAAGGCCTCATCGCCGGCGACCGTGAACATCGACGGGCAGGTGGCGGTTTCGTCGGTGGCGCTCTGCTCATTCTGCGAGCTGTCGTTAAAGACCTTCGAGAGGAAGCCCGCCAGCATGCGCTTCCGCAGACACTCGGCGTTGGCGGCGCTGTAGTTGCTGATCGGGTTGTTGGTGAGCTTCATCATGCCGGTCCAGCGATAGATGGCCGGATGGACGGGACCGGGCAGGGCATCGGCGTTGTCGGCCGTGTAGACCATCACGCCCTGCGCCATGGACCGGCAATTGGACAGACACTTAACGCTCTTGGCCTGATCGCGCGCCTGCCCGAGCGACGGCAGCAGAATCGAGATCAGCAGCGCGATGATCGCAACGACGACCAACAGTTCAATTAATGTGAAGCCGGACGAGAGGCGACGACGAGAATGAATCATGCAAGTAATCATGAGAGTCACCAGCTTCCTATTCTTTCGCCCGATTTCGGGCGACGGCTACGCGACGGCGCACCCACGAACGCGGGCGCACCGGCCCACCACATCGTTATATAAGCTACGCAGCGGTCTTCCAAATCGCAATGAAAATCATGAGTCTTACAGGATTTGATCGCCGGAGGGCGTCGCCACAGCGTCCGATAGCCCGGGCTTATCGCACTAAATCCATCTGATATCGCCAGAAAACCCGCTCAACGACAGCGCCACAGGCATCATGGTAAAAGCGAATGGGGCCCACCCAGGGAATGACCGAGCTGGCGTGCCCTGCCGCACGCATGTCGTTTAAGCAGCGCCACAAAAGCACCCTGCCCAACCCCAAACCGCGGGCGGCGGGCGTCGTGCCCATGGGGCCAAAGAATCCCCATTCGCGGTTTTGGGTGCCATGGGCCGAGAAAGCGACGATGCGCGTTGTCCCGTCGATGGGGCGCAACGCGAGGTGCAGGGCCTCGGGCGATTGGCGCAGGGCCTGCTCGGCCTCGAAGCGCCAATCGGCCCCAAAGTCGCTCGCGAAGAAGGCGTCGAGCAGCGGTCCGTCGCTTCGGCAGTCGGCGCGGCGAATTTCGATCCCCGCGGCTGCGAGGCGCGATTCCTCCGCGGCGGTGTCGAACTCGCGCCAGAGTTTGCAGCTCAGATTGACGCAATCGCGGCCGCGCGTGAAGCCCAGCGCCTCGACGAAGCTCAGGCCGCTGGTGTAGCGCGGGTCGAGGCCGGGAGCGAAGTAGTTGCCGGGCAGCGCCAGGATTTCCGCCGACGTGATTCGACTGGGCCAGGCGGCGCGGGTGTTTTCGAAGAGCCGCCGTGCGATGCCCTGACGACGCGCGCCGGCGTCGACGGCGAACAGGCCGACCCAGCCTTTGGGATTGCCGCGGCGTACGACCGATTGCATGAATCCGATCGGCCGACCGTCGCGTTCGGCGAGGTATGTCTGCCACAGCTCGGCGTCGGGTAGCGGGGCATCAAAAAGCTTCTCGGCCAGCAGTGCGTCGGAAAACGCGTCGAGCGTAAACGCCGCCCGCGCGAGCGGTGCGATCGCGGACAAGTCGGCCCGCGCGGCAATGCGAATTCGAATCTCGTCTCGCTGGCTCATCGTTTTGCCGCGGCTCCCTCGCGGGCCGCGAGCTCGCGCATGATCGCCACGCCCGCGGACATCCCCAGTCGATCGGCGCCGGCGGCGATCATGGCCTCGGCCGTCGCAAGATCGCGAATGCCGCCGCTGGCTTTGACGCGGATCGGGGCCGCGTGCTTTCGGAGCAACGCGACGGACTGCACGGTCGCCCCGCCGGCGGCGTGAAAACCGGTCGAAGTCTTCACAAATTCGGCCTGCGCTTCGGCCGTGCAGCGGCAGCCCAGAATGATCTGGGCTTCGTTCAGAGCGGCGGTTTCGAGAATGACTTTGACGATCGCCTTCTCATTCGCGGAGCGCGTCGCACGAACCACCTGCCAGATGTCATCGACGACGGCCGCACGATCCCCGGCGATCAGCTTGCCGATGTTGACGACCATGTCGATCTCTGTCGCGCCGGCGGCCGCGGCTTCGTGGGCCTCAAAGGCCTTGGCGCCCGGCGTCGTCGCGCCCAAGGGAAAGCCCGCGACCGTCGCCACCGCGACCGGCGAACCGCGCAGCCGGGCCACGCAGCGCTCGACCCAGCAGGGGTTCACGCAGACGGCTGCGAAGCGATGCGCGAGCGCCTCATCGCACAGCCGATCGATGTCGGCCGGACCGGCCTCGGGCTTGAGAATCGTGTGATCGACGCGACGGGCGAATTCAGCGGCGTTCATGGGGCGGAAGTGTATCGCGCTAGACGCTGCGGGCACGTCAGCGAAGCGGCGCGGGAATGGCCCTCAGCTTCTGCTCACATTCCGCACGGTCGTCGTGCCGCAGCTCGGGCAAAGCCAGGAGGCGCTCGAGCACCTGCCGCGCCTCGTCGCCCCGGCCGTTTTCGGCGAGCCACTGCACGCGTTGCATTTGCACAAACTGGTAGGTGTACAGCGCGAGTCCGGCGGCCCGCTCGTAGGCCTTCATCACGCCCAGCCGCGAGCCCTTGAGATGCTCGACGCGGGCCACATTGAGATACATCATCGCCCGCGCGAATTTTTCGTTGCTCTCGTCCGAGGCCAACTCCTCGAAGATCGCCAGCGCCGCGGAATGTTCGCCACGCTCGAAGAGAGCCGCGGCTTCGTGACATCGCTCGTCAAAGGTCATGGTCGTTCTCCGGCGGGACATTACTCCGACCGCGGCACCCCAGCGAATCGGGCCATGGGCCGACGCACTATCGGACGGGTGGTGGGAGTGCCGCTTTCAATCTCGGCACAGTCCTTCGCGCTCCGCCGTCTTAACGGTATCTTTGCTGGAGATGGGTGGGTATTGACCGTATTGTAGCCTCGGCTACACTTCGTCGTGCAGCGTCGTAGTTCAACGCCTTTGAGGATTCTGGATGTCGATTGCCGCACAAACCGGGTCGCAGCCCCTGCTCCAGCCGGCCGCTGCGCCGCCGGTCCGTCCTTTGCCGTCGGTCGCCGACCGGGTGCTGATGATCGGCCTGGACGGAGCGACGTTCGACGTGCTCGACCCGATGATGGAACAGGGTCGCATGCCGAACCTGGAGCGCTTCATCGCCAATGGCGCCGCCGGCATTCTTCGCAGCACCAAGCCGCCCATCACCCCTGCCGCCTGGACGACGTTCATGACCGGCAAGGGGCCGGGGCGTCATGGCATCCTCGATTTTGAGAAGTACGACGCCTTTGCCCACGAGCTGTCGTTCAACAGCACCTACGAGATCCGCGAGAAGACGATCTGGGAGATCCTGAGCGAGAAGGGTTTCCGCGTCGGCGCGATCAACGTGCCGATGATGTACCCGCCCAAGCCGGTCAACGGGTTCGTGATCACCGGCTTCGAGACGCCCAGCATCGAAGCGGAGTTCACCTATCCCCGCGACTTGAAGCAGGAAATTTTCAAGCTCATTCCCAACTACAACTATCGCACCAACTGGAAGCGCCGCACCTTCGGCGGCGACGCGGTGCTGGCCGAAAATCTCGACTACATCTCGCGCAGCTTCGATCAGGGGCAGGTGCTGACCCAGTATTGCGGCGACCGCTACGGCTGGGACGTGATGATGGTGCTGTACAAGCTGGTCGACAACTTGCAGCACAAAGCCTGGAAGTATCTCGACCCGCGCTACACCTATCTGTATCCGCGCCGGGCCGAGATGGCGGCCGACGTCTTCAGCAAACTCGACGTCGCGCTGGGCAAGCTGTTTGACTATGCCGACGCGAACGGCGCGACGGTCATGATCATGTCCGACCACGGCCACGGCAGCCTCGACGGGCGGGCGCAGCCCAATTTGCTGCTGAAAAACTGGGGCTATCTCTGTCTGCGCAGCTCCTATGGCCGCAGCAGCACGCGCGCGGCGCACTGGTTCCACCGCCTGACCAAGGGCAAGGTGACGCGCTTTGAGCAGGGCAGCCGCGGGATTGAGCGCGAGCTGGCGGTCGATTGGTCGCAGACGCGGGCCTGCGTCATGCACGCGGGCATTTACGGCTTTTTGTACATCAATCTGAAGGGCCGCGGCCCGCACGGAATCGTCGAGCCCAGCGACTATGAGGCGCTGCGGACCGAGATCATGGAAAAGCTGATGGCCGTTCGCGCCCGCCGGCCCGACGGTCGCGAGATCGCCGTCTTTCCGCATGTTTATCGCGCCGAAGAGCTTTACAACTGCTCGCGCGAGGACAATCCGCAGATGCCCGATCTGCTGCTTTCGCCCGAGCCGGGGCTGGCGGTGGTTCGCAAGATTCGCGGAAACACGCCGGTGCGCTGGTGCTCCGTCCGCCGGATGGAAGGCACCCATCGCGAAGAGGGTGTGTTCGCGATGGGCGGACCGAACGTGCGGCGGGGCCTGCGAATGAGCGCGGATATCGCGGACCTGGCGCCGACGCTGGTGTCGTCGATGGGGCTGCGCGTGCCGGGAGACATGGAAGGCCGGGCCCTGACCGAGCTCTTCTCGCCCGAGCCGACCGTCGAGCGCGAGCCGCCGGTGCGAAAGGTCTTTTCGGCGACCGCCGAGGTCTACAGCGAAGAAGAGCGAAAGCTGCTGGAAAAGCGGCTTTCGGAGCTGGGATATCTGGAGTAGCGGGAGAGCGGCGGCGTGCTAGGCGCCGGTGGCCTCGGCACGCCCGTTCGCGGCGCGATTGAGCAGTACTTCGAGCGAAATAGGCCCCGATTCATTCGCCCGCTTGGGCAACATGCGTCGTCGCACTTCAAAGGCGGCGATCTGTGAGATGGTGGTTTCCCGAAGAAATTCGATCTGCTTCATGCGATGCGCCGACCAGAAACGATGGGCCGGGCAGGCCCGCTCGTCGGAACATTCGGCGGTGCCCAGCATGCAGCGTGTCTGCACAATCGGGTCGTCCATTGCGAGACAAACGTCAAAGAGCGTGAGGTTTTGCGCGTCTTTGGCGAGCGTGACGCCGCCGCCCACGCCGCGCTGCGTGGCGACGATCCCCTTTCGTCCGAGGGTGTGGATCAGCTTGGCCAAATAGGGCGCGGGAATGCCGCAGGCCTCAGCGATCTCTTTGACCAGAATCGGTTGACCACCCATCGCCGCGATGCAGGCCAAGGCGCTGGTGGCGTAGCCGCTTGATTGGGTCAGCATAGATACTCCTCGCAAAATCACACGAATACATGATCGGCATATCAATTAGTCCTGTCAAGCGGAAATCCGGATTCCGCGCCGGTTTCTGACTGACGATCAAGTGCCGGCCTGGAGGCTGGGCTCGGCAATCGGATCCTGATCCCGGCGGCGAAACGGATGAAATCTCGGCCGGAAGCCGGCCCTCACCGTCGATCCGATTCAATCTGGCAAGAAATCATTAAACTTTTTTGAGACATGAACTTACGGAATTAGCCCGGGCGGCCGCTCGTCGCCGCGGTCGGCAATTGCCTCCGGAAAAAAACTCTATCCCCCCTCCCTCGCGCTTGACATCGACCGACCGCATCTCCATGATCGACAACCGACAAAACGATAATTAGGTCAAGTAATGACCTTGTCAGAGCGATAGGCAGAGAGTGAGTCATCACTACG
>JALHOX010000243.1 GCA_022842805.1 Phycisphaerae bacterium
GAAGCGGTCGTGCGCGACGACATGTGCGCCACGTTTGAAGGCCGCAGGGTTCATCCGGTCTACGCCACCTGGTGGCTGGTGTATCACATGGAGCTGGCGGGGCGAATGTTGCTGGAGCCGCATCTGGAGCCGCATGAGAACGGCGTTGGCGGCGGCATCAGCGTCGAGCATCGTGCCCCGGCGCTGGTGGGCACACGGGTACGCGTGACCGCGACCGTCGAATCGAACGAGAACGGCAAGCTGTGGTGCGCTGTGGTCGCCGAGTCGGCCACGCGGACGCTGGCCGAGGGTCGGTTTCTGCAGATCATCCTGGCGAAAGAAAGAATCGCGTCGATTTTCGCGGCGGCAGAGTGCGACGTCGCGGGGAGCCAGCGATGAGGAAGGGAACGAACGAGGGGCGGACCGCCGACGGTGTGATCGCGTTCCAATTAAAACGCCCGGGCGAACATGACGTTCGCCCGGGCGTGCTTCCGCTCCCTCCGGGGAGCACGGTTCGTAACTTTGCTGTCGCCGTCCGGCGGATTTCGGGGAAATCGCGCGACGAAGAATTCGATGTCTCAGGAGTGGCGATTCGGCCCAGCTTCCGCTTCGCCCGTGAACGTGAACGGTTTCCGTTCACTGAGTTTGCACAGTTTAACCGCTGGAAGTCGGGTTCGCAATAATCTCCGCCGCCGAAATTCGCTTCGCGGGTATGAATTTTGGCAATCTGGAGCGCAGCGCCGGTGACTTGTCGGGCGAAAGCGCTGAAGATGCGCGGTGTGGCGAATGTAGCCGTGAGGATGTGGACGTGACCATGGAACTCCCCTCCCGTATTGGAAGAATGAGCGGCATCGGCGTCGCGGGCGTTTTTTGCGCTTCGGCGATGCTGACGATCGCCTCCGGGTGCACGCAGCCGCACTTTGCGGGGAAGCGCTGGCAGCATCGCGAGCAGCGGATGCGGGTTCCGATCGATGCCTATGTTCGCCGTGAGGCCGAAGGGCCGGACCGGCTGAGACAGGATTGGGCGGGGCTGAAGGCGATGGTCGAGCGCGATCGCGTGCAGGCGAGCGAGTTGCCGGCAGGCATCCGGGGCTGGGCGGAACGCGACATCATCCGCTGGAACAATCGCGGTCCGGATTTCCGGCGTGGGTTGGAAGAGATGCTCGGGGGAAAGACGCAGCCGCCGATCGAGCGGACGGCGATTCAGATGTTCTACTAGTCGAACGCGGGGGTCCGGGTCGGACAGCGTGGCGGGCCGCCGATGGATTATCCGGCGCGCATCACCCGCACAAAGCGGTTGCTGTTTCGGGTCCGCCGAAACTATCGCCCGACGCGGCCACGCGGCGAGTTTGAGTTCGTGTTGACTGTGGTGTTTGCGTTGGCGTTGGCCACGTCGTCCAAACGATCACGCGAAGGCGCAACGGCCGTGCCGTTTGAGTTGCCGGGAGTGGGCCGCTCACCCGCTACACCGCCGCCTCGTCGCCCACCCCCGACTCCGCCATCGTTTACGCTGTCTCCGACCGGCGCGTCGTTCGTGCGATCTCCGCCCGCGTCCGCCGGCGGGTTATCGGCGTTCGGGGGAGTTGCATCGGTCGCTGTCGAATCAACCGCATTCTCCGCGCCGGCTTCTTGCCCGCTTTGTGTGTCAGCAGGCGGCGGCTGTGGGCAGCCGCCGAGCAATAGCGCGAGACCGGCGACAGCAGCGAAGCTGAACGCGCGAAAACGCATGGGCCTACCTCTGAGAGAGCTGCGGCTTTGCTGGATTGAGCTCGCCCTGACTCGCGACGACGACCGATGCCGCGGGCCGCTGGGCGATTTGCGGCGTGGCGGCGTTCATCACTGAGTTGGTCGCCGCGAGGCTCGAGTTCATCAGCACGCTGGGGAAGACCGCGAAGATCAGCAACAGCACGCCGCAAATGTAGGCGCCGAGGCTCTGGGCTTCGAGCAGCGGATCGGCCTCGGCCGTTTCGTCCTGTTCGTAGAGCAGCAGAGCAGCGACGACACGCAGGTAATAGGCCGCGGCAATGGCCGTGTTGAGCAGCGCGACGACGACCAGGACCACGAGCCAGGTCGAGCGTTCGCCACCGCTCTGAGCGACGGCGAGCGCGCTGCCAAAGAGACCAAGCTTGCCCCAGAAGCCGGGCAGCGGCGGAACGCCCATCAGCGTGAGCATGGCGACGGCGAGAAGCAGGGCCAAAGCCGGTTCGCGGCGCAGCAGCCCGCCGACCTCACGCAGCGACTCGCACGGCAGGCCGCGGAATTTCAGCACGCCGAGGATCACGAAGCAGGCCAGGTTGGCGATGCCGTAGATGACAGCGTAATAAAGGACGGCGGCCAGACCGTTGCTGACGCTGCCGCTGTCGCCCGTCATCGGACCGGCCAGCACCGCGACCAGCATGTAACCCGAGTGGGCGACGCCGGAGTAGGCCAGCATGCGCTTCAGGTTGTCCTGACGGAAGGCGAGGATGTTGCCGAGCGTCATGCTCAGGGCGGCGGCGATCCAGATCAGCACAAAGGTCGCGTCGGTCGTGCCGTACCAGACGCCGGTGAGCGAGAGGATCTTGAAGATCGCCAGCAGGCCGGCGAACTTGGGCACGAAACCGAGCAAGCCCGCGACGCCGTTGGCCGCGCCTTCGTAGACATCCGCGATGTAGAAATGGAGCGGTGCGGCGGCGATCTTGAAGAACAGGCCGCCGAGCGTGAGCCCGATGCCGAGCAGCGCGAGGCTGAGGGCGTACGGGCCGCGTTCGCCGTGCAATGCGGCGCGGATCGACTCGGCGCCGGTCGAAAGGTCGATGCTGCCGCCGACGCCGTAGAGGAAGCTCATGCCGTAGGCGAGGATCGCGGCGGAGAGCGCGCCCAGATAGAAGTACTTGGTGCCGGCCTCGAGCGCCTTGAGATTGCGGCGGCTGAGGACGACCAGGACATATGTCGGAATGCTCACGAGTTCGATGGCGGAGAACAGAAGAACGAGGTTCTCGGCGGGGGCGACCAGGAGCAGGCCGGCCAGCGAGAAGAGCATCATGGCGACGTACTCGCCCTCTTCGTCGGGCTTGGCCTGCGACCAATTTGCCAGCACGAGCAGCACGCCCAGCACGAGGGCGCTGGTGCGAGCAAAAGCGGTGACGCTGCCGAAGACGAGGCCCGCCCCAGCGCCGGTCTGATTTTTGAAGACGAAGACCGTGAGCAAAATGTCGACGACGAGCGCGAGCAGCGCGATATAGGGAATCGAGCGGCGGGCGGCTTGCGACTTCATCGCGCCGAGCAGCAGGCAGAGGCAGCCGGCGCCGGCGAGGACGATTTCGGGGATCACGAGTTGGATCGGCATCGCCTGGGGAATCATCGCGCGGCTCCCGCATTCGAAATCGCCGCCAGAGTCGCAGCCTGCGTCGGAGTCGCGGCCATCGCTTCATTCACCTGTCGCGCGGCGGCGACGCGATTGAGTACCTGCGCTTGAATCAGCGGGTCCAGCGTGTCGGTCACGAGGCGTGGCGCCCAGCCGAGAATCACGCATAGCACGGCCAGCGGCGTCAGGATCGCGATTTCGCGGCGGTTCAGGTCTTTGCTGAGGCCGGCGGAGAGATCGGGCGTATCGGCCGGGGCCTTATAAGGGCCGAAGAGCACGCTGCCGGTCATGTAGAACAGGTAGATCGCGCCCAGCAGGATGCCCGTTGCGCCAAAGACGCCGAACCAGGGGCCAAGGACCAGCGGCGAATTGAAGGCCGCCATCAGCGTGGTGAACTCGCTCACAAAGCCGTTCAGGCCGGGGAGACCGACGCTGCTGAGCACAAAGACGACGAGGAAGAAGGCGAAGATCGGCATCTCTTTGGCGAGGCCGCCGAGCTTTCGCATGTCGCGCGTGTGGTAGCGCTCGTACATCATGCCGACGCAGAGGAAGAGTGCGCCGGTGCTGAGGCCGTGGTTGATCATGTAAAGCACGGAGCCGGAGATGCCGTAGTCGACCAGGCTGAACATGCCGAGCATGCAGAAGCCCAGGTGCGACACCGAGGAATAGGCGACGAGCTTTTTGACGTCCTGCTGAACCCACGAACAGAGGGCGCCGTAAATGATGCCCATGACGGCGAGAACGCCCATCAGGCTGGCCCACTCCATCGCGCCGTTGGGAACCATCGGCAGGCTGAAGCGCAGGAAGCCGTAGGTGCCGAGCTTGAGCAGCACGCCGGCGAGCAGCACTGACCCGGCGGTCGGGGCTTCGGTGTGGGCGAGCGGCAGCCAGGTGTGCAGCGGGAAGAGCGGCACCTTGATGGCGAAGCCGGCGAAGAAGGCCAGGAAGAGCAGCGATTGCTCGCCGGCCGTCAGCCCCGCACCGCCGAGCGCGAGCACGGAAAGCCTCACGAGGTCGAAATCGACCACGCCGCTGCCGCTGAGCTGCGCCCCGCGAATGGCGAGGTAGAGAATACCGGCGAAGGTCAGCACGGAGCCGGCGAAAGTGAACAGGAAGAACTTGTTGGCGGCATAGCGCCGATCGGAGCCGCCCCAGATGCCGATCAGGAAGTAGAGCGGGATGAGCGTGAACTCGAAGAAGACGTAAAACAGCAGCAGATCGCGCGCGGCGAAGACGCCGAACATGCCCGAGGTGAGCATGAGCAGCCAGGCGTAATACTCGTTCACGCGATGGCGGATGGCGGTGAAGCTGCAAGCCACGGAGAGCGGGACGAGGATGGCCGTCAGCAGCATGAGCGGCGCGCTGAGCGCGTCGAGCGCGACATGCCACGAGATGCGAAGGCCGTCGATCAGCTCGCCTTTGCTGCGGCCGCCGACCTCGATCCAGGCCCGCTTTACCTCGGCGATCGTCCCCGCGCCGGCGGAGAGACTCTGATACCAGAGTGGGGCCGCCACCAGCAGACACGCGATGCTGATCCACAACGCCAGGCGGCCGGCGACATCTTCACGTTCGCGCGGCGTGCGCCAAACGAGAATCGCGCCGACCAGCGGCAGGAAGATCAGCAGATTGAGACCAAAAGCACTCAGAGACACCGGTATTCCCGCAAGTCCTGCATAGTTCAGTTCAGACGCACAAAAACCACTACAGGCCGACCGCCGGCGTCAGCCAGCGCCAGACGATGAACACGAGCCCGAGGCCCAGCACCATGGCGACGGCATAGCCCTGCAGCGCGCCGCGCTGCGTCCAGGCGGCGATCGACGAGAGGCGGCCGGGCGTTGCCCCAACCGCATTGACCACACCGTCGACGCCGTGACGATCGGCGTCGAAGAGCAGCTTGCCGAAGGCGCGGAGCGGACGGACAAAGATCGCGTCGTAGATCTCGTCGACGAGGTACTTCGCGTTCCAGAGATTCCAGATGGGGCCGAGCAGCTGCTGATCGGGCTCGTTCCGCGAAGCGTCGCCATAGCGGGCGAAGGCCACAAAGATGGCGCCGATCGCGATCGCGCCGGAGATCAGCATGATGGGCCAGGCGGCGCTCGTGTGGGCCGCGGTGGCGACCATCGAGCTGTCAGCGACATACTTGTGGAAGAAGCCGTCGTGTCCGCCGTAGCCGACAAAGCCGGCCGCGATGGCGCCCAGCGCGAGCGGGTAGAGCGGCCAGGTCATGACCGGAGGCGAATCGTGCGGATGATCGCCGGCCTCGGGCGGCGTGCGAGTCGGGCCGTTGAAGCAGAGGAAGAACATGCGGAAGGTGTAATACGCCGTCATCGCCGCCGTGAAGAGAAGCACGTAGCCGACCCAGGGGCGATTATCGAGCGCGGCGTGGACGATCTCGTCCTTGCTCCAGAAACCGGAGAGCAGCGGGAAGCCGGCGAGCGCCAGGCAACCGATGAACATCAGCCGGTAGGTCGACGGCAGCACGTTTTTCAGGCCGCTGAAGTAACGAACGTCGATGATGTTGCCCATCGAGTGCATCACGCCGCCGGCACAGAGGAACAGCAGCGCTTTGAAGAACGCGTGGGTGTAGAGGTGGAAGATGGCCGCTTGCGGAGCGCCGACGCCGAGGGCGACGAACATGAACGCGAGCTGGCTCATGGTCGAATAGGCGAGGATGCGCTTCATGTCGTGCTGGGCCATCGCCATCGTCGCGGCCAGCACGGCGCCGATGATGCCGACCCACATGACCACGTCCATCGCTTCGGGCGAGCGGGCGTAAATCGGGCCGAGGCGCGCGACCATGTAGACGCCGGCGGTCACCATCGTGGCGGCGTGGATCAGCGCGGAGACGGGCGAAGGGCCTTCCATCGCGTCGGGCAGCCAGACGTAGATCGGGAACTGGGCGCTCTTGCCCAGCGCACCGCACAGCAGCAGCAGGCCGATCAGCGTCGGGGCCGAGACGCCCCAGAGCGACATCGTTTCGAGCTTGTCGACGTACTTGAAGAGCGTGGCGTAGTCGAGCGGGTTTTCGCCCGGCTGAACGATCGGCGAGAGGAAGTGATAAATCGCGAAGATGCCCAACGCGAAGCCGAAGTCGCCGATGCGATTGACGAGGAACGCCTTCTTCGCGGCGGCGGCGGCGGCGGGCTTTTGGTAGTAGAAGCCGATCAGCAGATAGCTGCAGAGACCGACCGCCTCCCAGCCGAGATAGAGCAGCACAAAATTGCCGGCGAGGACGAGCATCAGCATGCTGAAGACGAAGAGTCCGAGCCAGGCGAAGAAGCGCTCGTAGCCCTCTTCCTGATGGCCGTGATGGTCGCGCATGTAGCCGACGGAGTAGATCACCACCATCAGGGCGACGAATGTGACGACGATGAGCATGACGCCGGTGAGCGAGTCGACGAAGAAGTTCACATCGACCCAGCGCGTCTGTCCGCCGACGAGGCCGAGGCTGAACCAGTGGAAGGCGGTGTATTGGTGATAGCGGAGGATGTGCGGGCCGTGGTCGCCATGTCCGCCGTGACCCGCGGCAGCCGACGACGCCGAGGCCGGCGCGTGAGAGTCGGCGGGAGCGTGGGCGTCTGCCGGGGCGTGTTGCGCGGGCGGATCGCTGACGAGCATCAGCCGGGCCGCGTCTGCGTGGCCGCCGCCGTGTGCTGCGCCCGCTCCGTCATTGAGCATCGAATAGAAGACGCCGCCGGCGAGCACCGCCGCCGCACCGACTCCCGCGATGACGGCGTAGTGAGCCATCTCTTTGGCGCGGTTGAAGGCCAGCATGAGGCCGATGGCGAGGATGTCGTC
>JALHOX010000244.1 GCA_022842805.1 Phycisphaerae bacterium
ACGGCTCTTCCTCCGGAGCGAGAATGACGGACCGCGCGTCTTCGACGAGACCGTCGAAACCGGGGCGCACGATCCGGGTCGGATCGTTCGTATCGATGTCTGTGGCAGCAGTTTTTCAGAAACCAGACGCTGTCATCGTCGACGAGATCGACCAGCGCATCACGTGTCGACGCCCGGCAATTGGATGGGATGCCGCTAGATGAATATGCCTGCGGTTTTTCTCTCGGTCAAATCGATTTTTGTGAAATCAGCAAGCCACGCAAGGCCGCGCTTCAGCGGCGCGTGCGAAGTGCGGCTGCGGCATGGACTTGCGACATTTCGTCGAAACGATCCCCCGAAAGCGCCTTGCCGCGGGGCAAGCGCGAATGTTCCGCGCCGGCCGCCGACAGCAACGCCCGTCGACCCCGATTAAGCCCCGGCGCGGACAGAATGCCCGCCCGCCCCCCTACTTCGGGACTACCAGCCGATGACGTTGTACCCGGCGTCGACGTAGTGAATCTCGCCGGTCACGCCGCTCGACAGATCGCTCAGCAGATAGAGCCCGCTCTTGCCGACTTCGTCCGACTCGATGTTGCGGGCCAGCGGGGCCTTGGTCGGATAGTGGTCGAGCATCTGCTGAAATCCGCTGATGCCGGCGCTCGATAGCGTGCGACAGGGGCCGGCGCTGAGCGAATTGACGCGAATCTGCTTCTCTCGGCCCAATTCTGCGGCGAGGTAGCGCGTGCTCGACTCGAGCGCGGCCTTGCAAACGCCCATAACGTTGTAGCTGGGGATCACCTTGACCGAGCCGAAATAGGTCAGGCTCAGCACCGACGCCCCGGGCTTCATGAACTCGACGCCCTGCTGACAGAGCGCCACCAGTGAGTAGGCGCTGATGTCCATGGCCTGGAGAAAGTCGGCCCGCTTGGTCTTGTAGAACGGGTTGTAGAGCGCCTCGGTGTTGGCGAATGCGACCGCATGCAGCACGAAGTCGAGTTCACCCATCGTCTCGCGCGCCTGGTGAAAGGCGGCCCGAATCTGCTCGTCGTTTTGCACGTCGCACGGCGCGATCATGGCGGCGTTGATCGGCTCAACCAGCTTGCGGACGCGCTTTTCCATTTTTTCGTTGGGCAGGTGCGTAAAGCCCATCCGCGCCCCTTCGGCGTGGAGCTTTTCTGCGATGTACCACGCCAGCGAGCGGTCATTCGCGACGCCGAAGATCAACCCCTTCTTGCCAGCCATCAACGCCATTGCGGTTCTCCTGCGGAACAAAGTCCGATCGAAGGAAGTGTAGGCTCAGGCGTGGGGAGTGACGAGGGAGGTGGGACGTGCGGCGCGGAATTCGGACGCGGGTGCGCTGGTTCGCGCACGCCGCGTCCTGGAGGTCGGCTCAGTTACTCGTCGTCGAAATCATCGAAGTCGTCGAAGTCGTCATCTTCATCGTCGTCGCCGAAATCGTCGTCCTCGTCATCGTCCAAGTCGTCGAGATCGTCGAACTCGCCGTCGCAGAGGTCGGTGCCCGCGACTTCGGAGAGAATTGCGCACAGGTCGCCATCGCCGCAGCCGGTGGACAGCGTGCCCGTCCCGGCCAGTCCGAGGAGAACGATCAGCGGTAGGCGGACGTTCAGCAGTCTTCGCATGGTGGTGGATTCCTTTCCGCAAACGAGGGGCGAAAACGCTCACAGTGAGCTGATTTGTATGCGAAGCGTGGCGTCGGGGCGGGTTGGCGTCAAGTGTGACCGGCCGCAGGAAATGGGCGCTCGGCCGCCCGGCGCCCGCCCCGTTGAGGTCGCCACCCACGGCGTGCTTGCGGCCGCCGCCGCGGAGCTAATCGCGACCGGTGAAGTCTGCTGCGGCAGCAGGCAAGCCCCAAAAATAGGCAATGCCGGCGATCAGAATCGCAACGCCGGACGAGATCGCCAGCAACTGCGCCGAGAAGCCGGCGCCTGGGCTGTCTTCGGCGTTCATGAACCACGCCACCACGAGCAGCGCGATCGAGGCAAGCACCGACGACCCGCCGACGACTGCGGTGCGCCCGCGGATCGACCGTCCGCCGGGCACGGGCCAGACTTGGGCGAACGCGCCCTGCGCCCCAAACATGCCCAACTGACAAATCAGGCCGGCTGCGACCGCCCCGCCCAGCAGCGACAGCCACCAGCGCCACGGCGCGCCGGGGTCGATCGGCGGTAGAAACGAGCGCAGCAGCAAGGCCGCCAGGGCGGCGCCGAGCCAGAGCGGGGTGTAATACGTAAATCGACTCATCGCGATACTCCTGAGCGAGTTCCATCATAGTGGCGGCGGGCCGGGCCGGACTACAATGCGGAGCCTCGCGGGGCGGGCGCGTCCGGCGCCACGGCCCGGTGAATCGCGCCTCTGCGGGGAGCGACGGCTCCGTCAGCCGTGCATGCCGAGCCGGGATCATCTTGTAGAGCTTTTTTGGAGACCTGCGTTTGTTCAAGCGAGTGGCGATTGTCGGTGCGACTGGGGCGGTGGGCGAAGAGTTCGAAGCGGTGCTGCGCAATCGCAAGTTCGCCGCGAGCGACTATGTGCTGCTCGCGTCGGCCCGGTCGGCGGGCAAATCGGTCCACTGGATCGACCGCGAACGCACGATCCGCGAGCTCGGCCCCGACTCCTTTGCCGGTTGCGACCTGGCCTTTTTCTCCGCCGGCGGATCGATCAGCAAGCAGTTTGCACCGCTGGCGGTGAAGGCCGGCGCGGTCGTGGTCGACAATTCGTCGGCATTTCGGATGGACGAAAACGTGCCGCTGGTCGTGCCGGAGGTCAACCCCGAGGCGATCCGCACCCACAAAGGCATCATCGCCAATCCCAATTGTTCGACGATCATCCTCAATGTCGCGCTGTGGCCGCTGCATCGCGTGAATCGCGCGGTGCGGGTGGTGGTCTCGACCTATCAGGCCGCGAGCGGCGCCGGTGCAAAAGCCCTGGCGGAGCTCGAGTCGCAGACGCGCGCCGTGCTGGCGGGTCATGCTGCCAAGCCCGAAGTCTTCCCGGTGCCCTGCGCCTTCAACGTCTTCAGCCACAACAGCGCCGTCGGCCCGGACGGCTACAACGTGGAAGAAACCAAGATGATCCTCGAAACGCGCAAGATCTTCGGCGACGCGCGGATCGCGATCGCGCCGACCTGCATGCGCGTCCCGGTGAAGCGGGCCCATACCGAATCGGTCTCGATCGAGTTTGAAAAGGCGATGTCGCCGGCCGAGGCGCGGGCGATCCTCGAGAAGTCGCCGGGCGTGAAAATCGTCGACGAGCCCAGCGCCAATCGCTTTCCGACGCCGCTCGAGGCGAGCGGCAAGGACGACGTGCTGGTCGGGCGCATCCGCGCCGATCAGAGCATCAGCGGCGGCCGCGGCTTGCAGTTCATCTGCACCGGCGATCAGTTGCTAAAAGGTGCGGCGCTCAACGCGGTCCAGATCGCCGAGTTGCTGCGCTGACGTCTCCGCCGACCTGCGGACGCGGCCCGGAATCCACCCTCAAGACAATGCGCTGACGGAGCGAAGGCAGGTGTTCGCTCCGGCGACGCTCAACGCGACACGCCGGCGAACTGCATCGCCCGAGAACACGCATCAATCAGCGCCTCGCGCTGGATCGGCTTGACGGCGTAAACATTGCAGCCCGCCTTCATACAGCGCTCGGCCTCGTGGTCCATGGCGTGCGCCGTGAGTGCGACGACGGGCAGACCGCAGCCCAGTTCGCGCAGCGCGGTCACGAACGCGTAGCCGTCCATCTCCGGCATCTGCATGTCGGTAATGACCAGATCGCAGGGCAACTCGGCCCGCAGTTCGCCCTCGACCGTCAATCGCCGCAGGGCTTCACGGCCGTTCGAGACGACGTCGACGACGGCCCCCTCTTTTCGCAGGTGATAGCTGATGAGCCGCTGATTGTCGGGTCCGTCTTCGGCAAGCAGCACGCGCACGCCGGCGAGGCGCGGCCCGGCCGAAGCCGCTCCGTCGGTGTGGACGGACCGTGCGGGCAGCAACACAGTCGACGACTTCAGCGCCGGCGTCACCAGTTCCACGCCGGCGATGGACTCCAGCGGCAAATGAAGGCTGAACGTGCTGCCCTCTCCGGGCGTGCTCTGCACGGTGATGTCGCCGCCGAGCAACTCGGCCAGACGGCGCGAGATGTAAAGCCCCAGCCCCGCCCCCTCGAAACGTCGCGACATGGAATCGTCGACCTGCGCGAAGGGCTGAAACAAACTGCTCATCTGCGAGCCGGTCATGCCGATCCCGGTGTCACGGACGGCGATGCGCAGCGCGGGCGGATCCGAACGCACCAGCCCGAGGCGCAGCGACACGCCGCCGCGGGCCGTGAACTTCAAGGCGTTGCCGAGCAGATTCAGGCAAATCTGCCGTAGCCGAAGCGCGTCGGTGCGAATGGTGCGCGGAATGGGCGTGTCGCACTGCGCGTCGAGCGTGACCCCCTTCTGAAGGGCCCGGGGCGCCAGCAGCGCGATCAGCTCATTCACCACCTGTGCGACATCCACATCGGCCCGGTCGAGCACCAGCTTGTCGGCGTCGATCCGGGAGACGTCGAGCATGCCGCTCGTGACTCCCAGCAGGTGTTCGCCGCTGCGGCGAATCGTCTGAATCGCCTCATGACGAAGCGACGCTGCGCCCGGCGCATCGGCCAGATCCTCAAGCATGTCGCAATAGCCGAGGATGGCGGTCATCGGTGTGCGAATCTCGTGGCTCATGTGGGTCAAAAAGAGGCTCTTCGCGCGATTGGCCGCCTCGAGTTCACGCGTCTTGGCGATGAACTCAGCATTGAGCTTGCGCAGTTCGTCGAATTGGCGCAGCGCGCGGATCACCCAGATCCAGGCTCCCCCGACCGCCGCGCCCAGCCCGTAGCAGACCATGAGCAGACCGACGTACAGCGTCTCCTGCGTATCAGCTTCGCGCTGAATCGTGGCGGCGAGCGTATCGGTCGCTTCGCGATTGCCGTCGGCGTAGATGCGTTTTTGGAGCGAGTATTCGTCGGACGTGAGCACCTGCAGTGCGACGTCGCGCTCGCCGCTTGCAGCCAGCGTGAGGGCGCGCTCCTCCATCGCCAGCAGCGCCAGATTGGCGTCATTGGTCGCAGCGCCCAGCGAGCGATCGAAGAGTTCCGGAGAGATGTTCCGCAAGCCGGCGATGGCTTGGTCGAGCGGATCGACGTGGGAGTCGTAGCGGGCGCGCCATTCGGGGTCGCCGGTGGCCGCAAACATCAGCGCCGACATCGTCAGCACTTCATCGAGGTGGGCGATGCGCGCCGTGAAGCGCTGCACATCGCGCTCGCGCTCCAGTGTGCTGCTGAAACGCGCCTGCGCAAAATAGATCGCCCCGGTCACGCCGCCCAGCAGCGCCATCGTCGCAGCCAGCGCGAAAGTCACCAATGCCCACGGCGAATTGCGAGGAATGGCGAGCGAACGAGACGATGGGGCCGCCGCCGTTGCGGCGACGGGATTGGATTCCATAGTGCGGCTATCGGCGGGAATCTTTGTCGATCCAAGTAGCAACAGCGTCGGGCGTGGCCTTCGAACTAGCGCAACGCTTACACGGTCCGAATAATGGCGCAATACGCGCCCATCATGCTGATTTTGCTAAGCTCGTCGTTTCGCAAAGCGAAAGTCGCGCTCGGGCAGTTCACTCACAAGGAAACAGCATGCGAATGTTTTGGTGCGCGTTGGCGCTGACATCGATCAACCTCCCCGCGCCCTTGAAGGCTGGCTTTCCGAACGGCGTCGCCGCCGGCGATGTCGATCATCAGAGCGCGGTGCTCTGGGCTCGCAGCGACGCGCCGGGCGCGGTCACCTTCGAACTGGCCACCGACCCGGCCTTCGCCCAGATCGTCGCGACCGCGAACCAACAGGTCGTCGATGTCACCGTGCCCGCAAAGGTCACGCTGACCGGGCTCTCGGGCGGCGTGCGCTACTTCTATCGCGCCACCGACGCGACCGTGGCCGTCGCGACCGGCACGTTTGTGACGCCGGCAGTCGACGGCTATCGCGGATTTCGCATGGGTGTGTCGGGCGACTGGCGCGGCGAGTTGAACCCATATCCGTCCATCAGCAACGCCCCGGCCCGCCAGCTCGACCTGTGGATCAGCCTCGGCGACACGATCTACGCCGACGTCGCCTCGCCCGCCGTTCCGCTGCCGCAGGCGACCACCATCACCGAATATCGCGCCAAGCACGCCGAGGTGTACGCCGAACGCTTCGGCACGAATTCGTTTGCACCGCTGCGCGCTTTGACGGCGTTTCTGGTGAACATCGACGACCACGAAGTGACCAACGACTTTCAAGGCGGCGCGCCGCCCTCGAGCGACCCGCGCTTCGCGGGCGAGAGCGTCGCGTTCATCAATGAAACCACGCTCTACCAGACCGGCCTGCAAGCCTTCCGCGAATACAACCCGACCGCCGAGCCGAATTGGGCCGGCACCGGCGATCCGCGCTTCGACGGCAAGCCCGATCTCTACCGCGCTCGCCGCTACGGCCTCGACGCAGCCGTGTTCGTGGTAGACGCCCGCTCCTTCCGCGATCAGGGACTGCCTCCCGTCACCAACCCCAACGACCTGACGCAAATCGTGAATTTCGTGCTGCAATCATTCACTCCCGGCCGCACCATGCTCGGCACTGCACAGCGCGAGCGGCTCAAGAGCGACCTGCTCGCGGCCGAGCAGCGCGGCGTGACCTGGAAATTCGTCCTCATTCCCGAGCCGACGCAGAACCTCGGCGTGCTCGCGGCCTCGGACCGCTTTGAGGGCTATGCCTGGGAGCGGACGAATCTGCTCTCCTTCATCGCCGCCAACGGCATCTCCAATGTCGTCTTCGTCGCCGCCGACATTCACGGCACGCTCGTCAACGAACTCACCTATCAGACGGCGCCGGGCGAGCCGCAGGTGCCGACCGGAGCCTTCGAAATCACAACCGGATCGGTGGCCTACGCCGCGCCGTTCGGGCCGACGGTCGTCGGGCTCGCGGCACAATTCGGGCTGATTTCGCCCGCCGAATTCGCGCTTTACAACAGCCTGCCGCGCGCGGGGCGAGATGATTTCCTGGTTCAGTTGATCAACACGCAGCTCGACGTCTTCAAGTATCCGGCGCTGGGCCTGGGCGGGGGCGGTGTCGCAGATCGGAAGAGCG
>JALHOX010000245.1 GCA_022842805.1 Phycisphaerae bacterium
TTCGGCGCGCTGGGCGTCGCTCTCGGTGAGCTCGACCAGCCGGCTGCGATCGACGATCGGGTTGAGATCGACGTCGGCCCCGCCGGCGCGCGATTGGCGCTGGTCGGCGGCCGCGGCGATGCCGAAAGAGGCGGCGGGCCAAATCTCGGAGCCGCGAAAGAGGAGCGGGTCGCGCTCGCGACCGGGCAGCCCCCAGAGGGCCAGAGGCGTGAGCAGCAGCGTCCAGAGGGCGATGAAGATGTACGTGGCGCTGCGCCAGAAGTTGGCGTAGTCGCTGCCGGCGGAGACTCGCGTCGCCCGCGTGCGCTTCATTTCAACAGGATATCGCAGATTCCCATGCCGCCGAGCACAAGTCCCACAAGACCGTTGCAGGTGAAGAAGGCGAGGTTGACGCGCGAGAGGTCGCCGGGCGAGACGATGGCGTTCTCGACCGCGAGCACCGCCGCCACCACCGCCACGCCGACGAGATAGGGTGTTCCCAGGCCGGCGAGCGGCGCCAGGGCGACGAGCAGTGCGACCGTTGCGACGTGCAGCCCGCGGGCGACCCAGAGCGCCGGCCCGACCCCGATTCGTGAGGGCAGGCTGTGCAGCCCCGCCGAGCGGTCAAACTCTACGTCGAGACAGGCATAGATGATGTCGAAGCCCGCGATCCAGCAGGCCACGGCCCCCATCAGCAGCACCGCGGGCAGGCCGAGGGTCGCGGGCTGGATGGCGATCCAGGCGGCCACGGGGGCGAAGGCGATCACGACTCCCAGGATCATGTGAGAGAAGCGCGTGAAGCGCTTGGCATAGGAATAGCCGCAGATCGCGGCCAGCGTCGGCAGCGAGAGCAGCAGCGGCCACGGATTGGCGAAGCGGACGTAAAAGCCGGCGCAGCAGAGTGCGAAGACGCCGCACGCGGCGGCGAAGATCAGCCACGCGACCCGCGGCGAAATCTGGCCGGCGGGGATCGGCCGGCCCGCGGTACGCGGGTTGCGGGCGTCGATGGCGGCGTCGACCAGGCGGTTAAAGGTCATCGCGGCGCTGCGAGCCGAGACCATGCAGGCCACGATCCAGAGAACCTGCTCGATGGTGGGTCGCTGGGGGCGGGCGGCGAGAAAGGTCGCCAGCAGCGCGAAGGGAAGCGCGAAGACGCTGTGCGAGAGCTTGATCATCTCGCTCCAGGTCCGGGCTGTGCCGACGATCGTGGCGCTGCTCACAGGCCGCGAGCCTCCGAAAGATCGTCGTGGGCGGTCGCTTCGCCATCGGGGTTCCAGCGAATCTTCAGCGAATGCGGCAGATTCAGCAGGTCCATGATGCGGCCGGCCATGAAGTCGAGCAGTTCTTCGATCGTCTTTGGACAGTTGTAAAAGCCCGGCGCCGCCGGAACGATCAGCGCCCCGCTGCGGCTGAGGCGCAGCATGTTTTCGATTTCGATCGTGTGCAACGGCGTCTCACGCGGGACGATCAACAGCCGGCGGCTCTCCTTGAGCGTAACCATCGCGGCGCGGGTGACGAGGTTGTCGGCCAGCCCCGCGGCGATCGCGGAAAGCGTATTGCTGCTGCAGGGGCAGATCACCATGCCATCGGTGCGAAAGGAGCCGCTGGAAATGCGCGCCCCGAGATCGAGGTGGCTGTAGGTCGTCACGTTTTCCGATTCGCGCCCGAGCAGCCCCACCACCGTCGGCGATTTCACGCCGCACTCTTCGGCCATCACCTGCCGGCCATAGGGCGTAATGACGAGATGGACGTGGACATCGGCCTCGACCAGCAGTCTCAGCAGTCTCAGGGCATAGGGAGCGCCGCTGGCGCCGGTGATTCCCAAGACGATCTGCTTACGGCTCATCGGTCGGCGTTCTCCGGTGCGGGTGGGGTCGGTGCAGTCGCGGGGATGATAGGCGGCGGACTGCTGCTAGCCGATGCGGGGGCGACACGCTGCAGCAACTCGTCGGCCCGCTCGGCCCAGATCGACCCCGGTGCGGCGTCGCGCACCGCGATGAGCCGTTCGACGCCGACTTGCCGCATGGCGGCGTCATCGCGGCTGAGCGCCAGCAGTTGCAACTCGCCCAGTTGCAGATTGGCTTGCAGCGCGGGCGCGCCGGGGCAAGATTTCGCGAATTCTTCGAGCAGTGCGGCGCGGGCTTTCGGGTCGCTTTCGCCCAGGATCCAGCGCAGACGGATATCGGGGCCGGCGACCGCACCGGGGTAGCGGGTCGCGAGGCGAGCCAGTTCGGCTCGATACGAGGCGCGGCGCGGGTCGAGCGAGGCTAATTCGCGGAGCGGGGCGTCGCCGTAGCGCGGGTCGCCGCGGGTGCGCTGCAGCAGGTCCAGCAGTTCGAGCGCTTCGCGCTGATCGATCCGCGCGTCGAAACGCAGCGTGGGATCGATCGGCTCGAGCGCGGCGTCGCGGGGCGGCAGGCTGCGCAGCCGCTCGATGGCGGGCTCGATCTCCCCTGCCCGCTGATGGAGCTGAGCCGAGCGCAAGGCCGCGACCGCGGCGAAGGGCGAGCGCGGATACTGGGCCAGCAGCCGCTCCCAGACCGCGAGCGACTGCACATGGGGGAAGTTGTCATAGACGACCCGCGCCGGCGAAGCGCTGGCCAACGCTCCCTCCTGCAAGCGCAGGTCGAGCACGCGGGCTTGCAGGAACAGCACTTCGTCGACATAGCGGCTGCGCGGATGGTCGGCGATGAACTGCTTGCAGGTGTCGTAGGCGGCGCGGCGGCGCTCCATCAGCTCGGTCTGAAAGCGACCGAGCAATCGGGCTGAAACCTGGCTGCGGGCCACGGGGTCGCCGCCGATCAATCCGCCGATGGTCGCCTGCATCGCGGCGACTTCGTTGGGCGGGGCGTCGGTCCAGCGGTGGATCAGCCGCAGCAGTTGCGGACCGACATCGCTGACCGACTCGAACAAATCCGACTGCGGGCCGCATTGCTTGAGCAAGACTCGATAGGACAGTTCGTCGGCCCCGACCGCACGATCGAACAGGATCGCAGGCGTGGCGAAGGTCGCGGCGAGTACGGGCGTCACGACGCCGGGCCGGTAATTCACCAGCCGCGCGAGCCCGAGCACAAGCGCCAACATGACCGCGGCACCGAGCACCGCCAGGACCCACGGAGCGGCGAGCAACTGGCGCTCTTCGGGCGAGGCGAGCAGCGCCCCCGCCGGGCCGCCGCGGGCGGCGAGCACCATGTAGACCAGCACGGGCAGCAAGCCGACCAGCGCAGCGCCGTAACGAAACGGCAATCGAAAGGGCCGGACGGAGGCCAGCACGCAACTCAGCAGCAGCGTGAAGGCGAGCCACGGCATGTGGGCGAAAATGAGTACGCACGCGACGAAGGGCAAGGCGAACGGGAAGCGATAGAGGATGGCGATGACGATCGGAACGGCGATGATCGACGCCAGAAGAGAGCCGAGCACGACCGCGTGAATCGGTTTTTGGATCACGCTGATGGGGTAGATGACGAAGTCATTCAAAGTTTGGGTATCGGGGCCGACCACCCGCAGCGGCGCGACGTAGCTCTCCCACGAAAAGTCGAAGGGGATCGCAAAGTGCAGCCAGTGGACGAAGACGCACAGCGCCACGAACAGCAGCAAGTTGGTGGCCAGCAGGATGATCGCCAGTGTGCGATTGCGGCGGGTCTGATGGGACCAGACGTCGACGATTTTGGAGCGGGCGCCGGGCGCGTCCGCCACGCTCGGCTCATTCGCCGCGGGTGGCGACGACAAGGCCGGGGCGATGATCTGGGTTTCCACTCCGTGCGACACCAAGACGCGCCTCGCTGATGGGAAAGTGGGCGACGAATCAGTCGCTCGACCAAGCTGAGCATAGCTCCGGCGCGCGGGGACGCCAGTGCCGGCCGGCGGTGGTTGCGTCGAATGGCGCCCCCGGCTTCGCCCCCCTGCTCTGTGCAGGCCGCACGGGTTCAACCTATCTTTCGACAATCATGAAACGCCGCATCGCCGTCATCACCGGTACCCGGGCCGAGTTCGGACTGCTCGAATCGACCATGGCGGCGTTGCGCCGGCGGCGCGGGGTGAGGACCGACTTGATCGCCTGCGGCATGCACCTGCTGCCGAAATTCGGCAACACCATTCGCGACATCCGTGCCGCGGGACACGCGATCGCGGCGACCGTCCGGATGCAGCGCGGCGACGATTCGCCGCTGGACCAGGCGCGCGGACTCGCCCGCGGCGTGGCGGGAATTTCGGCGGCGCTGCATCGCTTGCAATGCGATCGCGTGGTCGTACTGGGTGATCGCATCGAAGCCCTGGCCGGAGCACTGGCGGCGACGACCATCGGCGTATCGGTCGCGCACATTCATGGCGGCGACGCAGCGCCCGGCGATTTCGACGGCAAGATGCGCAACGCGATCACGCAGATGGCGACCCTGCACCTGCCGGCGACGGCGGCCGCGGCGCGCGAGCTGCGGCGGCTGGGCGCGGCGCCCGAGCGGATGTTCATCGTCGGAGCGCCCGGGATCGACCGGCTGCGCGAACTGATCGACGCTCGACGCGGGTCGGCTCCCTTCGCCGGCGATCGCTTTGCGATCGTGGCGCAGCACGCCTACGGCCGATCGGCGGCTGTCGAACAGCGTGTGATGGGTGTGATTTTGGACGAGTTGCGCCGCGCCGGGTTGAGGAGCGTCGTCATCGCCCCCAACAGCGACCGCGGACACCAGGGAGTGCTCGCCGCGATCGACCGGCGCCTCCGCGAGCGCGGAGATTCGACGGACGAATTTCATCGCTCGTTGCCCCGCGACGAGTTTCTGCGGCGGCTCCTCGACGCGTCGTTGATGATCGGCAATTCATCGAGCGGATTGATCGAGGCGCCGTTTGCGGGGACACCCTCGGTAGACATCGGCGATCGCCAGGCCGGGCGACCGCCGGGCGGACGGAGCGTGATCCGCGCCGCCGAAACGCCGAGCGCGATCCGGGCCGCGATTCGCCGCGCACTGGCGCTGAAGCGGCGCCTGCGGGCCGGGGCGAAGACGATCTATGGCGATGGACGAGCAGGCGAGCGAATCGCGAAGCTGGTGGTGGAGGCCTGAGCCGCGGCACGGCGCCGGTCCTTGCGACGAAGAACACTGCGCTCGAGGCGGGTGTCAGCCTTTGGCTTCGCGATTGCGATAGAGCTTGGGGTCCACCGCGGTCAACATCCCCTTCTCGTCGAGGCCGTCGAGAAATGCGCTGACGCGTTGCACGATGGGCGCCGGGTCGCGAACGAGCGTGTTGTAGTCCACTTCGATCCACGAAAACTGCGTGGGGCGGGCGCGCATGAAATCCTGCACTTCCTGGATCTGCGCGAGATAAATCTGCTTCATGCGCTCTTCGGGCAGACCGGCGGTCGATTTTCCGTGTCGCTCGAGCATGATGTTCTGCGAGCGAACCACCTCATCGAGATCGCGGCGGGCGAAGATGACGCGATAGACAAACCCCGCGGGCAGGTCCTTGAGCAGCAGGTGCACCATCTTCACCACCTTGCCCACGCCGCGCGGCACCCAGCTCGGGTCCTGCTTGGTCTTTTTGACCGGCTCGAACTCAAAATAGCCGCGCGGGTTGTCCTCGTCGGCGGCGCGGATTTCGTCGATTAGCGCGGGCATACCGCCGGCGTGGATCATTTGCATGAGGACCGAGGTGCCGGAACGCGGCAGGCCGGAGACGATCGTCAGGTAGTTTCGCATCGTGCGGTGCAGCGTATTCGCGAATTCGCGGCGCGTGAATTGTCGAATCTGGCGATCTCGGTTTGCCCGACAGGCGGCGAGCGGTATCTTTTGAAGTGGGCGTCGGGCGTAGCCGATGAAGACGCGGGTTCTCCTCGCGCCGCGCCGTCGGAACCATCACCAGGAATCAGGTTCAACTCACCATGAAGCAGATTCTGCAGCATCCTCGCAGCGGGCAGACCGAAGTCGCCGATGTTCCCGCGCCGCTCGTACGGCCCGGACATCTGCTGATTCAGACCACCCGCAGCCTTATCTCCGCCGGTACCGAGCGCATGGTGGTCGACACCAGCCGGGCGTCGCTGATTGGGAAGGCCATGAAGCAGCCGCAGCGGGTGATGGAGGTCTGGAAAAAGCTGAAGACCGACGGCTGGAACGCGACCTACAGCGCCGTGATGAGCAAGCTCGACGAGCCGATCGCCCTCGGATATTGCAACGTCGGCCGCGTGATCGAGGTCGGGCCCGATGTTTACGGTTATCAGGTCGGTGATCGGGTCGCGTCGAACGGCTCTCACGCCGAAATCGTCTGCGTGCCCACCACGCTTTGCGCCAAAATTCCTGATGATGTCAGCGACGAAAACGCCTCCTTCGCCGTCGCCGGCGCGATCTCGCTGCAGGGCGTGCGCCTGCTCGAACCGACCTTCGGCGAGCGCTTCGTCGTCCTCGGCCTCGGGCTGCTGGGTCAGCTCGCGGTGCAGTTCCTCCGCGGCAGCGGCTGCCATGTTCTCGGCCTCGATTTGCAGGCCTCTCGCTGCGAACTCGCGGAACGCTTCGGAGCGCAGACCCTTTGCACCAGCGACGGTGCCGACGCCGAACGCGCCGCCGAGGCATTCAGCCGCGGCAACGGCGTCGACGGCGTGCTGATCACCGCCTCGGCCAAGTCCGACGCGATCATGGAGCAGTGCGCGAAGATGTGCCGCCGCCGCGGGCGAATCGTGCTCGTGGGCGATGTGCCGCTGAATTTGAAGCGGGCCGACTTCTACGCCAAAGAGCTGCGGTTCCAGGTTTCGTGTTCGTATGGCCCCGGCCGACATGACCCGATGTACGAAGAGGGCGCGCAGGACTATCCGCTGCCCTTCGTGCGCTGGACCGAAGGTCGCAACATCGAAGCCGTCCTCGACGCACAGGCGGCGGGCACGCTCGACGTCGAGCCGCTCATCTCGCGCCGCGTGGCTCTCGCCAATGCGGGCACAGCGTATGACGCCCTGCTCAGCGACGGAAACATGATCGGCGCGGTGCTGAGCTATCCCGATCAACCGCCGCCCATTCGCCGCTCGATTTCAGTTCGCCGCGGCGTTCATGCCGCCCCGAAGCCGACCGCGCCCAAGATCGCGGTCATCGGCGCCGGCAACTTTACGAAAGGCACGGTGTTGCCGTCGGTCCGGGCGGCGGGCGGC
>JALHOX010000246.1 GCA_022842805.1 Phycisphaerae bacterium
GACGATCGGCTCGCGAATCTCCTCGATTTCGCTCAGATCAGGCAGGTCGCTGGCGGCGTCGATGCGCTTCGTCGACTTGTCCGTCAGCAACACTTCGTAGGTAACGCTGGGCGCGGTCTGCACGACGTCGACGCCGCACTCGCGCTCCAGCCGCTCCTGCACGATGTCCATATGCAGCAGCCCGAGAAACCCGCAGCGAAAGCCGAAGCCCAGCGCGTCGCTGTGTTCCGGCACAAACGTGAACGCCGCGTCGTTCAGGCTCAGCCGCTCAAAGGCCTCGCGCAGCTGCTCAAATCCCTCACCCGCCGACGGATAAAAATCGCAGAAGACCATCTGCTGCGGCGGTTCGTAGCCGGGCAGGGCGGCGGTAGCGGGGTTGGTCGCGTCGGTGAAGGTGTCGCCGACGGTCACTTCCTGCAGGCTCTTGATGTTGGCGACGATATAGCCGACCTCGCCCGCCGAGAGCGAATCGCAGAGCGTCATTCGCGGGCGGAACTTTCCGAGTTCGGTCACCACATAGTGCCGCTGCCGCCCCATGAGCAGGATCTTCTGCCCCTTGCGAATCGTGCCGTTCTTCAGCCGGATATAGCAGATGACGCCCCGATAGTCGTCATACTCGGAGTCGAAGATCAGCGCTTGCAGCGGCGAGGTCGCGCTGCCCGTCGGCGCCGGCATCAATTCGGCGATGGCCTTCATCAGTCCGTCGACGCCCAGCCCCGACTTGGCCGATACGAACTGCACATTCTCCGTGCCAATGCCCAGCACATGCTCGATCTCGAGCGCCGTGTCTTCGGGCCGCGCGCCGGCGAGATCGACCTTGTTGATGACCGGGATGATGGTGAGGTCGTTGCCGATCGCGGCATACGCATTGGCCACCGTCTGCGCCTGCACGCCTTGTGTGGCATCGACGACCAGCAGGGCGCCCTCACAAGCCGCCAGACTGCGAGAAACCTCGTAGTGAAAATCGACGTGCCCCGGCGTGTCGATCAGGTTGAACATGTACAGCTTGCCGTCGATCTCGATGTCGATCGTCACGGCGCTGGCCTTGATCGTGATCCCGCGCTCACGCTCCAGGTCCATGCTGTCGAGCAGTTGCTCCTTCATATCGCGGCTGGCGACAGCCCCCGACATCTGCAGCAGCCGGTCCGCGAGCGTGCTTTTCCCATGGTCAATGTGGGCAATGATCGAGAAATTTCGAATGTTCCTGGGGTCCATCGGGTGCGCGGTATCCCTCGGGGCAAGCGCCAAGCGGCAGGGTCAACGACTCCGCACGAGTATATCTGCCGCGCTGGGGACGGTCGAGCAACCGGTTTCGCGTGACGCCGGTAGGGGGGTGGATCCGGTTCGAATCGACGGCAGGGGGGCGACACCGCGCCGGAGCGACGCGATTCGCCGCGCTACACCGAGATGCGCTCCACAATCCGCCGCGTGATCTCCTTTTTCCGCCGGTCATAAAGCCGCGTCGTGCGCGGGTCGGCGTGGCCCAGGAGATATTGCACATCTTCCAGCGGAATGCCCTGCGCCAGAAGGTCGGTCGCGGTGGTCGCGCGAAAGCTGTGCGATGAGAGATTGGCCGGCAATCCGGCCTTTTTCAGCCGGCTTTTGAGCATGTAATGAGCCTCGACCCGGCTGACGCCGCGGGCGGTAGGGCGGCCCGATTTCGTGAATGTCCGAAACAGGGGGGTATCAACGGCGTCGCCGATGCCGGTCGCGTCGATGTATTCGCGCAGGATCTTCTCCAGCACGCTGCTGCATGGAATTTGTCGGCGTTTACCGCCCTTTTCGCCAAATCGCAAAATCCACTGCGACCCGTCCTGCGAAAAATCCTTGACCCGCAGATTGCACACCGCGCTGACGCGGGCGGCCGTGTAGATCATGCTCGCCAAGAGCGCCCGATCGCGCAGCCCGCGCGGCTTGCTGATATCGATGCTCTCCAGCAGCAGCCGTGCCTGCTTCACGTCAAACGCCGGCGTGATGCCCTCGACGACGGTGTGTTTGGGCCCCTTCACCGACCGCGCCGGATTGACGTCGACGATGTGCCGCGTCGCCAGCCAGTCGAACAGCATTCGGATCGCCGCCAGATGCTGCTTGACCGAACTGGGCGCCATGGGCGGAATCCCGCCGTTCTCGCCGCCTTCGGTCGTGCCATCCTCGCCGGGCAAGCCGTTGGAGAGCAACTCGACATATGCCGCCAGGGTTATCGGCGCGATTTTCTCCAATCGAACCCCCCGACCGTCGCACCAATCGAGAAACCGGGCACACGCCCGGGCATAAGCCATCCGGGTGTTTTTGTTGCGGATCGTCGCGGTGAAGAACTCGAAAAAGGCCCGGGTCGCATCGGGCCCGGCGTTTCGAATGGTGAGCGGAACCGACTCCAGCCCGATCCGCGCGAGCTGGCGGGTGGGGTCGGACGGGATTTTGGCAGACATTCGCGGCCTCCATGCCGGTGAGCTTCGAGTTTCGGTTGCGCGGTGACGGGTGAAGGCGTCGACCATCCTGGCCGGGCCATTTCCCGGGGCTATCGTAGGCGTTTGGACCGCCCTGCCGCGCCTGACTTATATAACATAACGTCCTTTATGTAATAGCGGAAGGGGGCCTAAATCGAGTCAGTTCTGCGATGGGCTTTTCGTAAGATCATGGGAGCTCGCGTGAATTCTCATCTCACATCGATTCATCGATTGCTTTACTCGCGCGTCGGGGTCGCGTGCGCGGCGGCATTGTTCGCGTCGCTGTCGTTCGGAGCAATCGTGGGAACTTTGCCTAATCTGTCGATTCCGATTCTGGCGATCGCCGCAGCCATCGCGCTTCGCGCGCACCGTGGACTTTCGGCCACGCTGTACTGCGCGTTTGTGGCGATTGTTCTGACGACACTGGGAACCTGGATGCGCTTCGTGAATACGCGACCCGCGGGAATTTGGCAGTTCAACGGCACAAATATCTGCGTCGAGACCCATCCGGGCGGCTTGTACTGTTCGCTGTCCGGTCCGGCCGACTCGTGGCAACTCGAGCCGCTCCGCCGACTCGGATTCAGCAAAAACTTCGCGATCAATCGCGCCGGATCAAACATTTTTGTGTACTCGAGGTCCCTCGATCACCGGTGGATCGTCGTTTTTGCGGCGATCGCGCTGCCCATCTCATTTGGCCCGTTGATCGGCAAATGGCGTCGCACGCGATACCGCCGTGCGCATCAACGTTGCGTCGTTTGCGGCTATCCGAAAGCGATGCTTACGACATCGCGCTGCCCGGAATGCGGGGCCGCGTTTGCAGAGGCCGAGTTCAGCCGGCCTTCGTAACGGCCCGGTTGGGTCGGATGCATTTCCCGAATCATCAAGAACTTGTAGGGTGGGTAGAGCCGCGGCAGCGAGCTTCAACCTAACGAGAAACGCGAACGCGGCGAATCCCACCGATTCGCCGGCCGACGCCGAATCGTTCGCCGATCACAGCCCTCCGACGATCGCGGTGGGTTTCGCTGCGCTCTACCCACCCTACGGCGCTACGGCGCTCGCCTGACACACTAGGTCGCCGCCGATCTGGTCGGCAGCGCCTTCAGGCCGGGCGGCGGCTCGAACAGTCGCCGACGACGTGGGTCGGGAGTGTTGGGGCGCTCCGTGGTGCGATACCACGACGAATCGCCGGTCACCAGCACCTTTGCGATCATTTGGAACGTTTGGGATTCGCTTGGCGGGCCATCGAGAGATTCCGGGTGACGCCAAGAATTGAGTTCGAGCCGGCGTTTGAGCCGCACGCCGAATGCCGCTGAGATCTCGCGCGGCTGGGCTCGAAGCAACGCACCGGCGTGAAACATCAATACTCTTCCAAAGGTGATCGCGGGAAGCATGCTTTTCCGCGGAGTCTGGCCGGCGGCCCTTACAAGCTCATCCGAAAGCGGTAGTCGAATCGGCTTGCCTCGAAGCCAAATCGTCCTCGCCTTGGGGCTTACGCGAATCCTGGGGCGTGAAGTATCATCAAAATCCAACAACTCGGAATCTGGCGCGACACAGGTCAGGGGAAACACGATTCGGCGCTCATGAAACTGCTGCGATTTCAGGCAGTTTCCATAGAAGTACAATTCTACGGAAATTCCGTCGTGGCCCTTCGGTTGATTCGATACGACAATTTGTTCGATTACGATGGCCCAATGGGCATTTGCCGAAAACGCCAGCAACCGCATGCATACTAAATGGTCGTCTATCATGTCAGCATCCGGCCAGACAGCTTGAGCCTCAACTTGCGAGAGCTTTTTGGGCCACGGTATCTTTCCCGCGAGTATCCGAGCCCAAGTGGTGGCACGGTCGAGAGTCGATAGTATTTGTGTCTCATCCAGGCGTGCCATTCGAACCCAACCCTCGCGATGGGCGGCCATCACTGATCTGCAATTCCAGATCGCGCACCTCAAAGTGCGACCGATCAAGGCGAAACCGGTCCTCGGCGAGCCAATCGCCACTCAGCCCGGCATTGTACTCGCGTCGATAGATCGATCGCGTGCCGAGAATCTGTAGGGTGGGTAGAGCCGCGGCAGGGAGCTTCAACCTAACGAGAAACGCGAACGCGGCGAAACCCACCGATTCGCCGGCCGACGCCGAACCGTTCGCAGATGAAAGTCCTCCGACGATCGCGGTGGGTTTCGCTGCGCTCTACCCACCCTACGGCATGCCTCGAATCGTCCATGGCTAATCCAGGCTCAGCTGCACCCCCGAATGATCCGTTCCGCCGCGAGGCATGTCCGGGCCGGCGGCGAATGTGTTCGTCTGAGGGTTGAAGATTTCGACTGTCGCGGTCGTGTCGCCGTTCTCCAGGATGCCGCCGCCGACGAGCACGGTCCCGTCGCTTTGCAGGACGGCCAGATGGCTGCGTCGTGGTCGGGCCATTTCCGCCAAGACCGTAAAGCTGTTCGTGGCGGGGTCAAAGAGCTCAACCCCGCCAATGTCATTCGCGTTGGTCCCCGTGTTGCCAAAGCCGCCGATGATCAGCACTTTGCCGTTCGCGAGTTTGGTCGCGCTGGAGCCGAAGCCATGAAACTCGTTCATATCCGCAATCGCGGAAAACGTGCCGCTGTTCGCGTCGTACACCTCGGCGTTCAGCGTCTTGTTTGAGCCGACAATCAGCACGCGACCATCGTCGAGCGTCACCGATTCGTGGTTGAGGCGATACTCGGTCATGGGCCCGGTCGGCGAGAATTGCCCCGTCGCGGGATCGTAAATCTCAGCGCTGGGCGCCAGCGATTCGTCGCCGCCGGTAATCAGAACGCGGCCATCCGCCAGCCGTGACGCGGCATGACCGTTTCGCGCGACGCTCATCGACCCCGTCGGAGTGAAGGTCAGCGTCTCCGGATCAAAGACCTCGGCCGACGCCTGGAACGCGATCGGCACGCGACCATCCCACCCCCCCACGATCAATATTCGTCCGTCCAGCAACGTCGTAATCGTGTGCCCAGTCCGCGGCGTGGTCATCGTCAGACCGACCCAGCCGTCGTCCTCGAGCGTGTAGTAGTACGCTTGCGCGGTGGCAAATTCGCCGGTCACCGACGACACGCCGCCGCAGAAAAGCGCCGCATCCGTCGGCAGATTTGCCTGCCCGCGACCGCCGCGGCCGCGGGTCGTCGAGGTCGCCGCCGCTTTTGAATCTGCGCCCAGCCCCTGGTTCGGGCCGCTGATCGGCACGCGAGAGATAAGCTCCCATTCCTCGCCGTCCCAGTTCCAGCGTTCCTGAACCGCGCGTTTGCCGCCGGCCGTCGTCACCAGCCGCTTGCGCACCACAACGCCCGGCTCGTCCGGAGGATCGTCGGGAGGCGTGTTCTCATTCGGCAGCTCGCTGTTGGCGTTGCCGTTATCCGAGTCGTCCGACGGCGGACAAGCGCCAGTTGCGCAAAGCGCGACGAAAGCGGTGACGAACAAAAAGGGAATCAATCGAGACACGCAATTTCCTCCGCCGGCGGATGAGACAACCCTCTGAATCTGCAACCTTTTGAGGCAATATACAGTTCGGGCGGCGAATGCCGATCGGCGGATGGTTCGAGATTCTGAAGTCTGTCAGTAGTTGCGCGAGTCCGCCAGAATGCGCCCGGCGAGTCGGATTCGGCACGCCCTTTGCGTTCAGCAACGCTGTTTCACGTGAAACAAGTTTCCTCCGATCGAGCGGGCCATGGCGCGAGCGGCGCAACCCCCCTACGATGCCACTCATGGCAACACAGCCCTATGCAAGCCCAGCAGCGGGCTCGCGCATCATCATCGCGGGCGGCAGCGGTTTCCTTGGCGTCAGCCTCGCGCATCATCTGGCGGACGCTGAGCCGCACACGCAGGTGGTGATTCTCTCGCGCAGCGCGCCAAGAATTGCCGGGCCGTGGCGGCATGTTGCGTGGGATGCGCGGACTGTCGGTGATTGGACGCGCGAACTCGACGGCGCGCTGGCCATCGTGAATCTTGTCGGCCGCACGGTTGATTGCATCAAGACGCCAGACCACAAAGATGAGATCCTGCGCTCTCGGGTCGAGGCCACGCGCGTGCTGGGCGCGGCTTGCCGCGGGGTCGCCGCGCCGCCGCCGGTTTGGGTGCAGATGAGCACTGCGCACATCTACGGCGACCCGCCGACGGTTGTTTGCGACGAAGACTCGGCTTTCGGCTACGGCCTGGCGCCGATCGTCGCGCAGGCTTGGGAAAAGGCATTTGCCGACGCCCTGCTGCCGGCCCAGCGCGGCGTCGTCTTGCGAACCAGCTTTGTTGTCGGGCGCGATTGCGGCGCGGGCGGCGGAGCACTGAGCCGGCTGCGGACGCTCGCGCGGCTGGGGCTCGGCGGCACCGTCGGCCGGGGTACGCAGGGCATGAGCTGGATCCACGAGCTCGACATGAACCGCCTTTTTCACGCGGCCATCGTCGATTCGCGGATGGAAGGCGCGTACATCGCGAGTTCGCCGCAACCTGTCTCCCAACGCGAGTTCATGCGGACGCTGCGAAGAGCGCTGGGTGTGCCGATCGGCTTGCCGGCGATGGAGTGGATGGTGCGCATCGGAGCGCCCCTGCTGATGCGGACCGATCCGGAGCTGGCGCTCTATGGGCGATATGTGATCTCGAAGCGATTGCGCGAGATGGGATTTGAGT
>JALHOX010000247.1 GCA_022842805.1 Phycisphaerae bacterium
GGCGATCGCCTCGCGCGCCGGGCGGGCCGCCGGCACGAGGGCGACGGCGCGTTGGTGGGAGTCGCCGTCGAATTGAGGCAGAGTGGCGATCGGTGAGGAGCTGAAATCGCCGGGCAGGGCTTGCAGCCGGGCTCGAAAAGCCTCGGGCACCACGGCTTCGGCTTCGGGGGTGAGTTTGTTGAGGACCACGACCAGCGGACGACGGAGGTCGGCGAGCAATCGCAGCATGCGCCAGACGGAGAGGTCGGCGTACTTCTCTTTGCTGACGACCAGGACGAAGACGTCGGCCGTCGCGAGCGCTTGCAGGAGGCCCGACTGGGCCTGGTCGGCGGCGAGGGAGTCGAAGTCGGGCGTATCCCACACGACGCACGCCAGCAGCGGCGACGAGGCGGCGCTGGGCAGCGTGTGCGAAACGACGAAAGCATCTTGGGGTTCGGCCTGCTGAGCCGGTCGATCGGCGGTCGGGCGCAGGCTGGCCAGCCAGCGGCAATCTTCGATTCGGGGCGCGGCGGCGGCATGTACGCACGCCGACGGTCGGACGGTGTAGCCGGCGAGCGGACTGACGCCGGCGACGTTCGCCGCGACGATCGCGTTTGCGACCGAGCTTTTTCCGGCCTGGGTCGGGCCGAAGACGACGATGTGCGGCAGCGCGTCGGTCGTCGTTTCGGAGGGGCGCGCGATGTCGGATACGACGTCGCGTGCAAACTCGAGGTCGCGCTGTCGCTCGCGGCCGCCGCTGGCTGCGGCGACCGGTCCGTCGTGGCTCGCCCCGGACGGATCGGCGAGAGCCTGGCGCAGGGCGGTGAGCAGGCGCGCGACGGCGCTCGACGCGCCGTCGGCGTTGTAGGTCGAAGTTGAGAGGGCCATGTCGGCCAAACCGTCTCCCGTGACAGGCGAGGCGCCCATCGGCGGCGAACCGCTTCGCGTACAATCGTGCATTCGAGGCGGTTGTGCCAGATATCCGCGTCCGACCGCAGAATCGCGGCCGGAATATAAAGAGGCGGCGGTTTTGGAATCGCCCGCCGCGCCGGCAGGGAAACGAGACGGGAGCCCGAGCGAAGATGCCGATTTATGACTTTGAGTGCGAGGATTGCCGACACCGCTTTGAGGAGTTGGTGCGCTCCGCGGATGCGGGCAAAGCCGCTACGTGCCCATCTTGCGGCAGCGGGCGCGGCCAGCGTGTCCCCAGTATTCCGGCGGCGCCGCGGGCCGGTGGCGGCGGTGCGGCTGCAATGTCGTTGCCCAAGATGGGCGGGATGTGCGGGCGCTGCGGCGATCCGAACGGACCGTGTGGGAGCTAGCGGCGGGGTTGGGGCGACCAGTATCGAGTTGGCTACCGGGCCCGGCCGCGGGGGTGCGCCTCAACGCTGGGCTTCATTCACCAGGGCTATTTGTTCGGCGGCTTTCGCTGCAGCGTCTGTAAGTCCATCACCGCGAGCGGGGTGAGCAGGCGGCGGCTGAAGTCGTAGCCATAGATGACCATGCGCTGGGCCGGGGAATCGATAACGGTGATCGCTTCCTGGGTTTGGTTCACTTGGTTGGTCAGCAGGACATAGTCGCCGCCCGCCGCATTTTGGCCGATGGCGTAGGCGGGGGTGGGGCGGTTGAGGTTGATCAGAAACGCCGCGAGCAGGACGGCGGCCGTGATGGTCAGCACGCCGGCGACGAACGTGTCGCGATCGAGCGGAGGGCGAACGTCGGGGGCGGGCGATGGGCTGGCACTTGCTGGCATGCTTATCGCCTCCCCGGCGGGTTGTCGTCGGGCCGGTTGTTGCGGATTTCGGCGTCGAGATCGCGCGAGGCGACGCGGAAGAATTGCCGCGTGCCGCGATCGTAGATCAGCACGTGGAGGGTGCGCTCCTGCGTATCGAGCAGGTAGTGAGCGTCGTAGTCGTTCTGCATCTCGCCGGCGACCGCGAGGTAGCGATCGGAAGCACCGCCGAAGACCGGCGCCTGTTGCGCGCGGGCGGCGGGAATCGGGGCGTTTTGCCAGACGAGCGCCGCGGCCAGGGCGGCGTTGACGAACAGCAGGCCGCGAATCAGGGGCGAGCGGGGCATGGAGAGCCTCCGAAACCTGCGGCGCGGCCGCGGCTACGCGCCGCCGCCGTCAGGGGTTGACGTCAGTCGAGGTGCGTGCGGTGCGGATCTTTGATTGCGACGGCGAAGCAGGTGGCGATGATGAGCGCTCCGGCGATCCACTGAAACCAGGGTTTGGTGTCTTCGACCGCGGCAACGTCGTAGAAGGGCGGGAGTACCTCCTCTTCCTGTTGCGCGAGCGCGGCGCTGCTGAGCAACCCGGCGACCAGCGCCGGCACGATCGGAATCCAGACTTTTCGCATGCTCGTCCTCGATCTTTGCATAGACGGAGCGACCCGCCTTCGGGTTCCTGCCCGCGCCGCGGCGTGGCTTCGCCGCGACCGACGATTCTAACCGCGCGGCGCCGCCTCCCGCATCAGCCGTTGCAACGCCGGGATGCCGCGCACGGCCACGTCGCGCAGGACCGCCGGATAAAGCTCGAATTCGAGGGCCTGCACCTTGGCGGCGAGCGACTGGGGCGTTTCGTGGGTCGGGTCGATCGCGAGGCGGCGCTGGCCCAGGATCGGTCCGTGGTCAAATTGATCGTCGACCAGGTGTACCGTGCAACCCGACTCGCGGGCGCCGCTGGCCAAGACCGCGGCGTGGACTTTCAGTCCATACATGCCTTTTCCGCCGAAGGCCGGCAGGAGCGCGGGGTGGATGTTCAGCGTCCGCCCGAGGTAGCGGTGGGGCAGATGCCAGTGAACCAGAAACCCGCCCATGACCACCAAATCGGTCGAAAAGCCGTCGATGGCGGCGGTGAGGCGCTCGGAGTACTCGGCGTCGCTGCCGCCGCCGCGACGTTCGATGACGCGACTCGGAATGTCGGCGGCGTCGGCGAATTGAAGGCCGGCGGCGTCGGCTCGCGAACTGATGACCCCGCTCAGCCGTATTCCGTAGAGTTCGCCGCGGTCGGCGCATTGAATCAGATTTCGCAGCGTGGTTCCGCCGCCGGAGATCAGGACCAGGGCCCGTAGTTCGCTGGCTGGGTTCATCGCGGGATGGATGCTAGCCGAAGCGGCGATTCCCCCGCGAACGGCGGTTCGCTAAACTGCGGGATAGTTGCGAAATGGGTCGTCCGGTCGGCACGACGGGCGCAGAGGAACTATGCAGTGGCAGCATCCAAGAGTACTCCCGAAAATCAGGCCCGCCTTAGCATCATGCTCGCGTGCATCGGCGCGATCGGCGTTTTGGGGGCGGTGGCCCTGTTGGGCCGAAATTACAACGGCGAGCTGAAGCAGTTCATGTACGCGTCGAGCGGCAAGTTTCTGCCGATGTTCCTCGGTGCGTTGATGGTGTCGGTGGCCTGCGGCATCGCTGGCTTTGCGCTCGGGTTTAATAGCGCCGGCCAAAAGAAGCACACTCAGCCGCGGCTTTCGTGGATCGGTTTTTTCATGAGTGCGGCGTTGCTGGCCGCCTCGATGGCGATCTTCGCCGCCTTTTGGGTGATGAAGATGCCGATTTCGATCGAGAACAAGGGCTGAGCGCTTGCAGGCGTAGCGGGGGACGCTCGCCCCATTCGGGCCGGCGGCGAAATGGGATCATCTCCAAAGCGGGGAGCGAGGATCAGGTTCGATGAACCCTCGCGACCAGGCATTCCAACAATTTCTACAGCGCGTGTGGCGCGACGACGTGCGGCCACTGCTCGCATCCTCGCATCCGCAGACCCGGGCCGCAGCTGCCCGCGGCGTGGCCAAGGCCGGGGCGGCGTTTGGATTGTTGCTGGACGGGGCGCTTCGGCTGCGGGGCAAGCCGTTTACGCGGGCGCTCACGACCTTTGGCGGACAGATTGGGGCGATGCTGCCGGACGCGTTCGACTGGAGCTGGTTCGGGGCCGCCCCGCGTGAGTCGCGTGAGCAGGTGGCGGAGCGGCTGGTCCACCAGGCGGCTTCGCTCGAACTCGCGGAGGCCTGCGCGCTACTGGGCGTATCGATCGATGCCGGCGATGACGACCTGCGCCGCGCCTGGCACGAAGCGGCGGCGCGCTGGCACCCGGATCGAGCGACCAATGAGCAGGAGCGGGATGAGTTTCATTTGCGGTTCGTCGCTTTGCAGGCCGCCTACGAACGAGTTCGCGCCGCCCGCGCGTCGAAGCTGCAATAGCGGAGGCGACGGCGCGTCGTCGTTCGCCGGCTAGCGCTGCGGCAGCCACCAGCGCGGCGCGAAGGGCCGTGGCACGGCCCGGCCGCCCAGTTGGGTGGCGGCGCGCGAGGTGGGGCGGTCGGTGGGGGGCTGCGGCGCCGGTGGGGTGAGCGAGTCGACCATCGCCTGTGCCCGCGCGGCAAGCTCCTGGAGCCGGGCCAGCATCTCGGTGTCCTGCGGCGGGTCGAGCGCCGCGGCGATCGCCGCCAGTTCGAGCACTCGCGCGGTCCAGTCGGCGTCTTGTTCGTCGAGCGACTCGGCCAGGCTCAGAAGGCTGCCGATGCCCAGTTCGCCCGCCAGTCGTAGGGCCCCGCTCCAAGCGGCGGCGCGCGTGGCGTCGTCGGGCTCCGCATCGCAGGTGCTGAGCCGCTGCAGGAGCATGAGATCGCTCTCGCCGTGGGCGGCCCGCTTCAGAACTTCGACCGCTGCTCGGCGCAGGGGCGGTTCCAACGCCAGGGTGAGCCGGCGGGCGCAGTCGACGGACCACTCGTCCCCTAGTTGAGTCAGAGAGCGAAACGCCGCGAGCCGTTCGCCGCCGCCGCGCGGCGATTCGGCCACGCGTTCAAAGAGCGGTGCCAGCGTGGGATCGTTGAGCCGTCCCAGCGAGAAGAGCGCTCGCTCGCGCGTGTTCGGGTCAGAAATCTGCAGGAAGGCGACCAGGCGGTGCTTGAGGGTGATGAGCGACTCGGCCCGCAGCGCGCCGCGCTCGACCAGCCGCGACAGGGCGTTCAGTGCTTCGCCGCGCAGCCCGATATCGCTGGAACTGGTGACCGCCAGCAGCACGGCGAAAGCGGCGTCGCTGCCGATGTAGCCCAGGCCATTTACCGCTGCGGAGCGGGTTGCAAGTGGGGCCTGGTCGTGAATGAGCGAGATCAGCAGGGGCTCATCGGCGGGATCGCGCAGGGCGGTGATGGCGATGACAGCGGCGGTGCGCACCGATTCGTCGCCATCGGTGATCAGATTGCGCGCGGCGGAGGCGACCGCGGGCGGCACGACCGCGCCCTCGGTCAGCCGGGCTTGCACCAGCTCAAGACCCAGTCGGCGCGCGACCGGCAGCGGATCGGCGAGGAAGGTCGCGATCAGCTCGCTGCGCTGATGTTCGGCGGCCCGCAGATATCCGTTGCGCAGCTCGGTGTGCAGCCGGGCGCGGAGTTGTCGTAATTCGTCATCTCGAGTGGGGATCGGGCTGGAGGCAGGTGGAGCGGCGGGGGTGATCGGGGTCTGGGCCGAGGCGGGAACGGCGATTGCGACGAGCGCAATCAGGATGGTCACCAGCCGCGTGGGATGGCTGCGATGGCTGCGATTTTCAGCAAATCGGGCACACATCGGCGATTCCGCTGCGAATCCGGTCCACTCCACCGAAGGCATTATAGAACCCGAGAACAGGGGCCTGCCTGTTGGACGCGGGAATTGCGATGAGTATTTCGGCTTCGCAGCAGATCATTTCGCGTGTCGGCGGCGTGTCTCGAAGCGTCGAGGGGCGCCGCGGTCAGCCCGTCGTCGGCCAGACGCCGGCGCGGCCCCCGACGAGCCGGGAGGTTCGCGCCGCGCGGCGCGCATCGGCTACGATCTCATTTATGGAAGCGATTGTCGCAAAACCCCGCGGATTCTGCGCCGGCGTCGAGCGGGCCATCAAGGTCGTCGAGCTGGCGCTGGAGAAGTTCGGCGCGCCGGTTTATGTCCGCAAAGAGATCGTTCACAACACGCACGTCGTTGCCCGACTGCGGGCTGCCGGCGCGGTGTTTGTGAACGACCTCGACGAAGTCCCGATCGGCGCCATCACCGTCCTCTCCGCCCACGGCTCGCCGCCCGCGGTCTACTCGCGCGCCGCGGCCCGCGATCTGCAAGTGATCGACGCGACCTGTCCGCTGGTCACCAAGGTGCACGCCGAGGTGAAGCGGTATGTGAAGCGGGGCTATCGCATCATTTTCATTGGTCACGCGGGCCACGACGAAGTCGAAGGCACGATGGGGCAGGCCCCGGAATGTACGACGCTGGTCGAGACCACCGCCGACGTCGCGCGACTGCAGCTTGCATCCGATCAGCCGGGCGTGATCCTGACCCAGACCACGCTCAGCCAGGATGACACGGCGGGCATCGTTCAGGCCCTGCAATCGCGATTTCCGTGGCTCGAGCTGCCGCCCAGCGACGACATCTGCTACGCCACACAGAATCGCCAGAATGCCGTGAAGCAGATGCTGGCGGAGCGCGACATCGATCTGCTGTTGGTGGTTGGGTCGCAAAACAGCTCTAACAGCAAGCGCCTGACCGAGGTCGCGATCGCGCGCGGCATCGATAGCCACCTGATCGACGGCCCCGAACAGATCGACCCGGCGTGGATTCAATCGCGCCGTCGCATCGGCGTCACCAGCGGCGCGAGCGCGCCGGAAGACGTGGTGCAAAGCGTGTTGAGCTATCTGCGCGGCCGCGGTGCGGGAGCGATCGACGAAATCCCCGCACCGGATGAGAACGTGGTTTTCGGGCTGCCTCCGTTCGCCCGGCTGACGCGCGGCGGAGAGCCGCTCTAGCGGGAGCACACGCCCCCACCGGAGCGAAGCGTCTCAGCCATCGGCGTTGTGTTGAGGGGGGGCGGGCTGGCTGGCCCGCCAGAACATGTGCGACTGCCAGCCTTTCCGTTGATGGTGACTTCGGAATCGTCGGCGAACTTACGGGCCGACGAGCAGCGCTACAAAGCCGGCGATATCGCCAACCGACACGACGCCATCGGCGTTGACGTCGGCGTTTTCGATGTCGCAGGTGGGGTTGGCGTCGGCGTAGCCATTCTCATCGGTCAGCGCCAGCACAAAGCCGGCGATGTCGCCAACCGAGACGATGCCGTCGCAGTTCATGTCGCCGGGGATTCCGGG
>JALHOX010000248.1:0-1000 GCA_022842805.1 Phycisphaerae bacterium
TTATTTCGCAAGGAATTCCTCCATGCTTCAACAGTCGGTCTATCGCCGCGCGGCCTTCACGCTGGTCGAGTTGCTGGTCGTCATCGCCATCATCGCGCTGCTGATCGGCATTCTGGTGCCGACCATCTCGACCGTGCGCATCAAGGCCCGCGAGACCGCCACCCGCGCCACCCTCGCTTCGCTCGACACCGGCATCCAGACCTTCCGCGGCGATAGCAAGTTCGGCGGCGAACTGCCGCCTTCTGCCAGCGATTTCATTCGCAACAGCGCCGACGGCGACGTGAGCGTCGTTGCCAATCCCTACTCGGTGGCCGGCATGCCGGGCAGCTACATCGAACCCGTCAACGGCGCGTCGTTTTTGTACTTCGCCCTCGCCGGGGCCGATTCGCTCGGCACCGCCGGCTTCAAGGTGCTGCGCTCGACTTCGAATGGCAACGTCAACCAGACCTGGGCCGACGACCAGGGCGACCGCGTCCTGAACGCCAGCACGCCTCAGGCCAACGGCGGCTACGCCCTCAATCCGAACACGCGCGAGCCGTATTGGCCCCGGGCCAACCTGTATGTCGACCTCGCCCGCATCGGCCGCTCGCAGTTCAACACCGCCACCCGCAGCTTCGAGATTCCCGCCGAACTTGAGATCGCCGGCCCGACCCGCTCCGGCCAGGCCGGCGAAGGCGCCCCGCAGCGCCAGGCGCCGATGTTCCTCGACTCCTTCGGCTATCCGATCCTCTACTGGCGCGCCGACACCTCGGGCGTCGCCTGTGCCGACAAATCGCGCGGCCCCAATTGGCACGACAACGCCGGCGCCCCGCGCGGACCCACCGCCGCCACCCGCGGCATCTACCACTGGTCCGACAACGCCGCCCTGATCGGCGGCGCCGCGGCCGCCACCCGACGAAACGTCCTGCAGCTCAGCCGCTCGGGCAAGCCGCACAAGATCAATTGGCGCGGTCCCGGCGGCGTGCTCGAGTTCTGGGATTACATCGTCGACCCCAAGATC
>JALHOX010000248.1:1010-7005 GCA_022842805.1 Phycisphaerae bacterium
AGATCACGGCCAAGGCTCAACCGTTCAACCCCGACTCCTACCTGCTCGTCAGCCCCGGCGTCGACGGCCTCTATGGCACCGCCGACGACATCGCCAACTTCGAGCATGGCGGGCGATAAATCAGCCCGCGCGGACAGATGGCGAGACGGCAGAATGTTCGTGGAGCCGGGCTCCGCCTTGCTGACGCCGGCGATGGCCACACTGCCACCGCCCGCCCACGAGAGAGTGTCGAGGTACGAGTGCACAGTTTCGAGCCGAAATCCAGTCGCCACACCGCTCGCGGCTTCACGCTGGTCGAGTTGCTGGTCGTCATCGGCGTCATCGGCCTTCTGCTGACGCTGCTCTCCTTCGGCTCGGGCGCCGTCATCGAGAGCGTGCGTCGCACCAGCACCGAAGCGACGATGCGGAACGTCTCGCTGGCGATCGACGCTTTCGCCGCCACCAACCCGTTGCGCTCGTTTTACGACAATCCGACCCGCGCCGGCGGCCCGTATCGCAGCTTCGGCAATCTTCCGCCCTATCAGCTCTCGACCGCCGCCGCCGCCGCCGCCTTTCCGCCCGCCAACGTCAGCGATGCGCTCGAGTTGCGTATTCCGCCCGGCGCCGTCACGACCCCGCGACAGCCATACATTCGCCCCGGTAGCGCCAATGGAACGCTCGCACAGCGCCTGACGCGCGACCTCTCCGGCGGCGCGGTCACGGCCGAGGGCGCGCCCGACGGCAATGCCAATTGGGTCGCGCTCAGCCCGCCCACCGCCGGCCCGCGCGTCGACTACAACGACGACATTCGCTCGCTCTACGCCTATCTCGCAGCCTATGAGCCGGCCGGCGTCGCGCAGATTCCACCGGAAGCGCTCAAGCCGCTGCCCTCGCTCGACACCAATCCGCCCGCCAACCTTCGCGATGCCAACGGGCGGCGGATCGAGGCCATTCGCAGGCCCGGCAGCAGCCCCAACGCAGACCCCAGCCCGTCCTTCAACGCGGCGGTGCAGAACCCGAGTTGGATCAACGTCCTCGGCATCCACGACGCCTGGGGCGTTCCGCTCGATTACGTCATGTACGTCAAGCTCGAACCGCGCTATTTCGTCGAGGCCGGGCCGATCGCCATCTGGCAGGTCACCGACCGCCAATACGCCCTCCGCTCCCACGGCATCAGCCGCGAGATCTACGACGGGCGCGTCCGCACGCCCCAGACCGCCGTCTGGGACGATCGCAAATCGATCTACAGCTCCCCTCTGCCCCAGCCCTATGCACAGGTCGGGCCCAACGGCCAGTTCCTGGGCAACCCGGTCAACGAAACCGGCGGCGGATGGGTGCGCGTCGTCGGCCAAAACGAGCCCCCCGGCGCCTATGGCTACGTGCCGCAGGGCCCCTGAGCGGCCTTCCGCGGGCGCGGCATTGCAAATCGGTTGAAATGTCCGCAATCGCGCGGACGACACCGGCTGAAATTGGTCTGAATTACCGCCGCGGTTGCGGCGTCGCCGGCGTCGGCCCGGACGGCTCGCGCCCCGGCAGACAGATAGCGGCCCGGTACACTGGAGTTCGAGCGAAGCCCCGTTGCGTTTCGGAGAAACGCGTGTCCATGATTCGAGGAAATCTAAATTATCGGCCCCACGGCCCGCGCGACGCGTTCACAATCGTCGAGCTGCTGGTCGTCATTGGCATCATCGCGATCATTCTCACTGTCGCGATTCCGGGCCTCTCCGGCATCCTCGCTCAGGTCCGCGCCGACGCCGCCACCAAAAACGTCAGCAGCATGATCAACCGCGCCTACTACACGGCGGCGGCCGACAGCAACCTCACGGCGATCCGCATCTTCCCGGGCAAGTGGGATTATTCCCCGACCGCCGAGCCCAATCAGGCGGCGAACCGTCAGCACATGGCGCTCTACAGTTTTCGCAGTGAATATCGCAATCCGGCCACCGGCACACTGGTGGCGCCGCAGAATCCGTTGGGCCAGTTCGTCGAGTTCTTCGCCCGTCTACCGGGGTCCGATTCGGTCATTCTCCCGGCCGATGCCTGGTCCGTTCCGGTGGAATCGCTAACGGGCGGCGTGGAAGGCCAGCGGCTCCTGACGGGCCGGCTCGAGACCTTCGGACTCAATCCGGTCGACGAGCCGAATTTCATGGATTCCGAAGATTTTCTGCTGGTTTTTGATCCGCAGAACGGTCTCCGCACGGATAGCGGATGGCGGATGAACGTCCCGACGCGTTACATCGTCAAAGCCTATGACCCCAACGCCCCCTCGGGCGGGCCGGCGGAGCGCATCGGCTCCTTCAACCGCGGCGATCAGAGCGATCGCCTGACGCGGGTCGGCTTCGGCGGATTGTCCTTTTACCGCCGCGACGCCTATCGCGCCCTCGACCGCAGCCCGACGCAGCCCGCGACGGCCGCGGCGCGGCAGACCTGGCTGCTCCGCAATTCGCGGTCCTTTTACGTGTCGCGGCTCGGGGGCGGTTTGGTGGAAGCCGCCTCAAACTAGTATTCTGCGAGATACAGTCTCGCCGATCGGCTCGAATCAATGTCTGCAGCGCTGGATGGATGTGCCATGAAAACGGGTGGTGGAAAAAACAGAGCAGGCTTCAGCCTGGCCGAAATGATGATCGCTTTGGTCGTCCTCGGCTTCGGATTGCTGGTCATTGGCGCGGCGCTCCCGGTCGGGCTGAACTACAGCCGACAGTCGGTGGACCTCGTCGCCGGAGATCAAGCCGCCGAGTTCGCGGTCGACGCAATCGCCGAGCGAATCCGTATGAAGCGGTTCGACAATCCGGCGCCGGGCGGACCGCGCTTCGACGACGTCTTTCGCCCGAGGCAGGGAAGCTTTGTCGGCCCCGTGTTTAACCTTGGCGCTCCGCTGCCAGAGTGGGAGCCACGGATCAAAGTGCGGCCATTTTTGACCGAAGTGGTAAATCCACGAGCCGCGTCTGCCAACCTTAGTTTGAACGTTATCAGCGGTAATCCGCAAGTTGGTGGATATACGGCCGGATTGTTTCCGCTTGAAAGTACGATCGAGGGCCGAATTCAGCGCTGGCTGCCCGCGATACCGAATACAGTGGCGGCTGCAATCCCTGGCGTGTCGTTTCGCGAGTACGACCTAGGTCGCGTCAGCCCGGTGCTGTCGGTTTGCAGCATGATCTATCCGCCGATCGAGTCTTATAGATTTAACGGCACTGACCGAGCTTCTCAGTATCGTCCAGCGGACTTTGATCCAGTCGACTTCTACAGCAACGATAATTCGTTCAGCTTTGCCGAGGCCGGTGCGAGCCCCAAGATCAACAGCTACCTCGAAGGCGAGCTGAAAAAGATGACCAGCCGCCGCGTGGTCTTCGCCGCGTTTTATCGCCGCGTCGGCTACGACAGCCCCGGCCCCGACGGCTATCGCCAGTATGGTGGAACGGACTTTCTTGCGACCGGCGTGACACAGGACAATCGTTCGTCGGATTCGCGTACCTACGAGCTCATCGTCGTCGCGATGCGCAAGCCCAGTGATGCGCACCGCTTCGCGCTTTATCGAGACGTGAGCGGCGATGACATCGCACCTCATTACATTGGCCCTGGAAGCGCCCGACTTTTCGAAACTCTGACGCCGGTACCGATCTTGGCACAGTTTGAAGCGATACCGAACTCCGGGTCGTACCCAACACCCTCAGTAGTACCCGGCAGTATCGGCACTCCGCTTTATGTGATCGGTTCGCCAGCCAACGATCGACCGGTTTATGGCGGCTCCGTTGTTCCGACGACTTTGACGTTCTCTGCAAAGACGCGAGTGGGTGAGCTTTTGCCGCCCGGCTCAGTGTTCATTCCTGCGGTAAATGACGATGCAGCGAGTTTGCTCGAGGCAATCGCGGCAATTCCGCCGGGAGTTCCTCGTGCCGTCAATCGCATCGCCGGCTTCGTGCCGCATGTGCCCGATGCGTTGCCGATTTATGAAGTTCTGGAGCGTCGTGCCGTGACCAACGCCGGCGGTGCGACCGTCGGCTATGAGATCATCGTCAAGAACGACGGCTTCTATCCCTGGATTGCGGCCGGAGCCGGAGCCGGTGAATGGCCGGTGTGGATCATTCCGCAGCCCTTTACCGAAACCCGTCGCGACCCGGCCTTCGGCAACGCCACCGTGCCGGTCTACGAGAATCGCGGCCACACCCTGTCGATCAGCCGTCGCATCGTCACTCTGCCGGAGGTTGACTAAATGAACGGCCTGATCGCCTGGCTGACGGGGCGATTGCGAAGGAAGAACCGAGCCGTCGCACGGCCTCGTCGGCGCGGCTTCACGATCGTCGAATTGCTCGTTTCGATCGCGGTGCTCTCGCTCGCGCTCAGCACGGTCGCGCTGGTCTTCAAGGTCACCACCGACACCACCACCCAGGCCGCGGCCTTTGCCGAGGCCAACGGCTGGCTGCGCCAGTTTTCGCAGCAGCTCAAGCAAGACCTCGCCGGCATCAACCCGGCCGAGAGCATCCTCGTCGTGCGCGGCCGCACCTTTGCCGCCGCCCTCAACGCCGATGGGCAGGTACGAAACTCCGAGCGGTTCTATCGTGTGCAGACCGGCAATCCGAATTTGGTAACGGACGCTGATTTCAACCCCGAAACAGAGCCGGTCCTCAACCCCGCCGACCCAATCCATGCCCAATACAGCGATCCGCGGGCCGACCTGCTGATGTTCATCACCAACCGCGCCGTCGCCTCGACTGCGCCGCCCGGCGGAACCGGCATCGGCCTCTCGCCCACCACCAACGAACTCGCCGCCCTCCGCGGCGGCGGAACCTTCGCCCCCGTGCTGGTCGCCTATGGCCACGCCGCGGTCGCCCGCCCCGTTGATCAGGGCGGCGGTAACTGGACCGTCGAAAACAGCACGAGCTGGCGACACATCTCCCAGCGCCGCCATCAGGGAAGCGGCCCCTTCATCAGCGCCCTCCCGCTGCAAGAGTGGCGGCTCGCCCGGCGACAGACGATTTTGCTGAATAACACCGCCGCTCCTGATTTCGCCCCCTTCGGCATTCCGAACTCCTGGACTCGCGATTCCGGCACTGCCGGCCCCGCCCTCGCCCTCAACCTCAGCGGCACGGGGCCGACCGGATGGGCCATCGCCGGCGACGCGATCATGTTCGACCTGGCCGCGTTTCTGAACACCTATGGCCCCGCCACGGCCACGGTGAACCCCTACCTCGGGCCGGACAACAACGCCTTTGCGAACGCCGCCGCCAATGACGGCTGGCGCTCGCTGCTCTATGCCAACCCCGGCGCGACCGACCAGTCGAATCCGCCGCTGTACATCGCTGCCATCGTGCCGAATCCGCCGCCCGCCCTGCGGACCAACACGGCGTTGCAAGCTCTGCCGGCCTGTGCCTGGTTCCAGGTCGAGCTGCTGATGCCCGAAGACCCGCGCAACAGCCCGCAATATTTCGACCCCACGCCGGGCGACCCGACCGACGGTCCCAACCGCTTCGATCCGCCGCGCTGGGCATCGGTGGGGCCTCCGCCTCCCGCCCGTCCCGGCGACACAGGAAGCACCTACGTCTTCGTCCCCGACACTGCCGCGGCTCGGAATCGCCTCGCAGCATTTGAGGGTGCCGCCAGAGTCGATCAACCCGCGCGAGGCTGGGCCGCTTTTGGCCCTGTGCCCAACCCGGCAAACGGAGCGTTCACGGTACCACCGGGACCAGGAGTCACGCCAAACGGCCTCCCCGAGCAGCGCCGCCTGCGCACCTGGCCCTACGGAATCCGAATCACCGTTCGCGTCTTCGACCCGCGCGGCCGCTTGTCCGAGCCGCTCGTTCGTTCGATCGTGCATCGGTTCGAATAAGCTCGGCGCCGTTCGCCTGGCGCCATCGACAATCGGGGAGTGCGGCCATTCTGCCCGCGCTCCCCTTGTGCGTCTGTGTTCGTGGCCGGCTCGGTTATCGCCTCTCGCGTGACCCGACCCGAAAAACGACGCTTTCGCCGATCTCGCCGACCCTTGACTGGTCATCCATAATGCAAATGTCGTACCGGGTCG
>JALHOX010000249.1 GCA_022842805.1 Phycisphaerae bacterium
GACGCCGCCGCCGAGCGACAATGCGCCGCTCTATGAAGAGGAAGACGACGCGGCTGAATCGTCGGTGGCGGCAAGCGAGCCACCCGCGGCGGCGAGCGCGCCGACGAGCAGTCCGGCTTCGCAGCCGGCCGAGGAGATTCCGGCGGGGCCGATGGATGCACTCTTGCAGCACGCGCCGAATTGGGAGATCGAGACGGAGGCGACGCGTGCGCCGCAACTGAAGACCGGCGGCAACGTGATGCTGGCGAACGCGACGGTGCTGACGGGCGTCGGGCCGGCGCGGGTCGAGTGCAGCGTGTTGATTCAGAACGGGAAGATCGCGGCGATCGGCGAAGACATTGCGCCGCCGGACAACATCGCGATCGTTGATTGCACGGACTATGTGATCGCGCCGGCGGTGATCGATCCGCACGCTCACATTGCGCTGGACGGGGTGAATGAGTTTTCGGGGTCGGTGACGCCGGAGGTGCGGGTCAGCGATCTGATCGATTCGGAGCAGCGGCAGATCTATGACGCGGTGGCGGGCGGCTGCGCGACGATTCACGCCATGCATGGCTCGGCGAACACGATCGGCGGCGAGTGCTGCATTTTGAAGCTGCGTTATGGCAAGGCGGCGGACGAGCTGCGGATGGCGGGGGCGCCGCGGACGGTGAAGTTCGCGACGGGCGAGAATGTGAAGTCGTCGCGCGGCGAAAACACGATCGAGAACGACGAGAACGAATCGAAAACGCGCTTTCCGCGGACGCGCATGGGCGTCGAGACGACGATGCGGCGGGCGCTGGCGGCGGGTCGCGAGTATTCGGAACTGCGTCGGGCGTACGCGACGGAGAAAGCCAATCGTCAGCCGAAGCAGGCCGCGAAACCGCCGATGCGGCGCGATCTGCGGCTCGAAGCGCTGGCGGACATCGTCGACGGCACGCTGTGGATCAACATGCACTGCTATCGCGCGGATGAGGTGTTGCGGGCGCTGGCGGTGGCGGAGTCCTTTGGCGTGCGGATGGGCGGGCTGCACCACATTCTCGAAGGCTATCGCATCATGCCGGAGATCCTGCGGCATGGCGTGGGGACGGCGACGTTCAGCGATTGGTGGGCGTACAAGGTCGAGGCCTATGACGCGGTGCCGCAGAATGCGGGGCTGCTGCAGCGCTTCGGCGTGAACTCGACCTTGAAGAGCGACTCGGCCGAGATGATGCGGCACATGTGGCTGGAAGCGGCCAAGTGCATGGCGGTCTCGAATCTCACCAGCGATGAGGCGTTGAAGCTCATCACCTTCAACGCGGCGAAGTTCTTCAGCCTGGAAGATCGGGTCGGCTCGATTCAGGTTGGCTTGGAGGCGGACATCGTCGTTTTTGACGGGCACCCGCTTGATACGTTCAGCCGTTGCGTGATGACGCTGATCGACGGCGAGGTTTATTACACCCATCGCGACTTCAACCCCGGCAAGCCGCCGGCGCCGACGCGGCCGATGTATTCGTTTCCGCAGGATCGCTGGGCGGCGGATCCGGAGCTGACCGAGACTTGGATCGGCGATGGAAGCGGGCGCATGCCGCCGAGCTATCGGGCCGATGCGTTTCCGGAGTGGCTGCGGTCGGGTCAGGTCGCCGACGGGTATGCGCTGGTAGGGGCGCGAGTTCATCGGGTGGATCAGCCGGAGCTGGAGCGGGGCGTTGTGCTGGTGCGTGGAGAGCGGATCGAGGCGGTGCTGGGCGACGAGGCGAATTTGCCGGAGGGGTATCAGCGCATGATGCTCGACGGCTTCCACGTCTATCCGGGGCTGATCAACGCGGCGACGCGGGTCGGCTTGCAGGAGGTCGAGGCCGTTCCGGTGACGATCGACACGCGCGAGATCGGCCGTTTTCAGGCGGATGTGTCGGCGCTGTCGGCGGTGAACCCGCATAGCCGGATGATTGAGATTTCGCGGGCTGTGGGCATTTTGAGCGGATTCATCGTGCCCGAAGGCTTGATGATCTCGGGGCAGGCGGGGCTGGTTGATTTCGCGGGCTGGACGATGCCGGAGATGGCGGCGATCGACGCGAGCGGGCTGGTGGTTAGCGTGCCGTCGCTGCCGGCGCCGGCGATCGTGCCGTCGGAGGACGAGGACAAGGAGCGCGAGAAGCGGATGAAGCGCATCCGCGGGCAGCAGCGCGCATTGCGGGAGTTTTTTGAGACGGCGCGGCGCTATGCCGAACGGTCGGCGAGCACCTCGCCGGCAAGCGGTAAGCCGCTCTTTGATCCGCGGTATGAGGCGATGCTTCCCTATGTGCGCGGCGAGCGGCCCGTGTTGTTTGAGGCGGGCGGCTATAAGCAGATCCTGGAAGCGCTGATGTTTGCGGAGCAGGTCGGCGTGCGGCCGATCATTCTCGGCGGGCGTGAGGCGTGGAAGGTGGCGGGTTTGCTGGCGGAGCGGCGCGTGCCGGTGATTTATGAGGGCACGATGGGCTTCCCCGATCGCTATGACCCGTGGGACATCAATTATCGCGGGGCGGCGCTGCTCGAGGCGGCGGGGGTGAAGTTCTGCTTCGCGCATCGCGACGCCGACCTGGCCAAGCAGATGCCGAGCGAGGCGGGCTTTGCGGTTGCGCACGGCCTTTCGGCGGAGACGGCGCTGCGGGCGATGACGCTGACGAGTGCGGAGGTTTTGGGCGTCGACGCGCAGCTCGGGTCGATTACGCCGGGCAAGCGGGCGAATCTGGTGATTGCGAATGGCGACATCCTGCAGGCGTCGACGCGGGTGTTCGCGACGTTTGTGGGGGGCAAGCCCGCGATGGCGGAGAGCGACCATACGCGGGCGGCGGCGAAGTTCGCGGATCGGCCGTTGCCGGCGCTGGGGCCGGCGGCGGAGCTGCGCGGGCCGAAGTCGCAGTCGCGGTAGAGAGAGTCTGAGGGCCGGCCGCTTGATGGCTGTTTCGACGAGCTGCGCGTGGGTTTCGGCCCGCGCGCGGCGCGGTTGAACAGATCGTCTGTTGTGTTGGAATGAGCTGCGGATGGGGTTCGGCGCGTTCGATGCGGCCGAGGGGGCATTTTCTTACTGAATCATTCGTCAGAGACAATTCAGCGCTTCCTCATGGTATTCGGCGATAGTCGGGAGTGTGGCTGTTCATGTTGCGACTCGATATGTAAGAGGTGACTTGATGCGTACTCCTCCTGTCCGAACCGGCTTGGCTTGCGGGCTTGCCTTGATCGTCAGTGGCTTGGCCGGCAATGGATGTCCGCCGGGCGGCGGCGGGGGCAACACGACGAACGGCAATCGAAACAGCAACCGCAACTCCAACACAAACTCCAACTTCAATGCAAACTCGAATTTCAACGCGAATTCGAACTTCAACAGCAATCTGAATTCGAATGGCAATTTGAACGCCAATCGAAACGGGAATTTCAACCAGAACAACAATTTCAACAACAACCGGAACGACAACGGCTTGATTAATGGCAATTTGAACGGCAACGATAACAGCCTGTTTAACGGAAATGGCAATGACAACGGGCTGTTCAACAGCAACGGGGTGTAGCGGATCGACGGCGTAGCGGGGTGGTTGGGATTACATCACGCGGCTTGCCCCCAGCTTTGCACTGGGGATGCGAGTCGGGGGCGGGGCGCGTCTTTGATGCGCAATCACGACGTGCGTGAGGAATCGCCGTGAGGGCGTGTCGAGCGTGCTTCGCCCGGCCAGGGAGATCATCCATGGAAAAGAAAGCTCTTGACGCTTTGACGGGGTACGCGACCGATTTGGTGGGCGTCTATCGGCATACGGCTGAGGCATTGAAGCGGCATGAGGCGAGCACCGCGCTCGATGGGGTGAGCGGCGCGAAGGCTGTGATTCGCGAGTCGATCACGGTGCTGGAAGGGGGAATCCACACACTGGAAGCGCGGATCACCGCGCTGGGCGGCAGCACTTCCGCGGTCGTTAAGGACGCAATCCTGAGCGTGACCGGATTCTTTACCGGGCTGTATGGTCAGGTGCGCAGTGAAGCGCCGTCGCGCATGCTGCGGGATGATGTGACCGCGCTGCAGTTTTGCATGACATGCACAAATATGCTTCACGCGACGGCGCTGGCCCAGCGTGAGCAGCAGACGGCCGAGGCGATGCATCGATTGCAGGAGCGCTTTCCCCGGCTGATCATGCAAATGGGAGCGCTGATTCCCCAAGCGGTGTTGCGCGATCTCATCGCCGACGGGCATCACGGTCTCGACACCGATGCGCCGGCGAAGGCGGTGCGGAGTGCGCGCGATAGTTGGCGATTTTCAGACGATCCGGCGGCGTGATTCTCCGAAAACTATCGAGCAAGCGGATATCTTGGCTTGGGAGCCGTGCGAACCGCAGTCGCGATTGTCGGAGCGTTGATGGAGGATCACGGGCCGATTGGTGCAAAACGTACGCTTCGTTCTAACTGCTCGTGCCCGACAAGAGGGCGGCAAGCGGAGCGAGGTCGCGAATCAGTACGAGTTGTTCACCAGAACTTCCACCAGGGTTTTGCTTTTGGGTCCGGTGAGGAGTGTCGCGACGGGGGATTGGCATGCGAATCGGTCGGTGCGGACGGCGGCCCATTCGATTGTGATCGATGGCGTTTCTCCGTGAGGTAGAACGTGTCGCCTTTCGCGTTTCCCGAGTCGTCGAGCGGATATTCAAAGCCAAGCCGGCGCATGAAGTCGGTCAGTTGCCAGTCTTCGCCATACTCGAACTTATCATCGGGATATGCCTTTCGGCCTGCCCAGCTCTCGTCCTCCGTCCAACGTATGAAGTAATTTTGGATGTTCGCGGCGCTGAGGCCGGGAATCAGAGCGGTGACGGCCTCTGCGTCGCCTGACCAGCGCTCCATTTCGGCGATGTCGAGGGGCTTCCAGTACTCGGGGATCGGATTGAAACGTGCCACTTCTTGTCCGTCGCGATAGGCGATGAACATCCAGAAGTCGCCGTCGTGAATGTGGAAGGAGAAGACGGGGGTTTGCAACGCCCGGGACAGATGGGCTGAGTATTCATCCCAACTGTAAAAATCCTGGGGATAGAGCAGCGTGGTCGTTCTCGCGTTCGATCGAATCGCCCCGATGCCGTCGTCATCGGTACTGCCCGAGCGCATCTCAAAGAGTCCGCCTTTTGCTTCGGCGAACGACTCGAGAGCCTGACGAATCCGGGCGATGTCTGCTGATCGCACGCCGGACATTGCGAGGAACAGTCCCATGCGTGAAGCCTTCCGTGCTGCGAGGTGACGGATCGACGGCGGGTTCGGCGCTATCTTCGAAAACACCGTACACTGGATACGCGATTCAGGTTCATGATAGCTGTTGTTTGTGCAACTTCCGCGGCCGGTCGACGCTGGCCCCTGAACGAAAAATCAAAGCCTCTGCAATCCAGCCGACCGGAGACCGCGTGTGAACGACGCCGACCAGACCCGCCCGTATCTTTGGCGCCGCGAATGGCCTTTGGCGCTCGCGATACTGACGAGTCTTGCGCTGGTTGCGGGCAAGTCGTTCGTCGCCGCGATCCTGGATGAGCCGATTCCCCTGGTGCTGCTCCTGGCCGCGCTTTGCGCGGTGATTCTGGCGGCCGCCGTCGCGATCGTGCGACATGCGGATGTGCTCGCTCATCGGCTGGGCGAGCCGCTGGGCACGCTGTTGCTCACGCTCGCCGTCACCGGACTCGAAGTCGCCATGATTGGATTCGTGATGTCGACCGGCGTCGAGAAGCCGACGCTGGCCCGCGACGCGATGATGGCGGTCGTGATGGTGGTGCTCAACGGCTACATGGGGCTTGCGTTGCTTCTGGGCGGATTGCGTCACCGGGAGCAGACCTACAACCTGCAGGGCGCCAATGCATTTCTGGTGATGATTCTTCCGCTCACGGTGCTCGGACTGGTGTTGCCCAACTACACCCGCGCCTCGGATGGGCCGACGCTTTCGACGTTCCAGATGATTTTTTTATCCATCATGTCGATCGCGATCTACGCCATCTTTCTCTATGTCCAGAACCGGCGGCACTGCGGCTATTTCATGGCTCCGGAGGAGCGCCCCGCATCGGTTCAGGCCGATGCGGCCGAGCACCACTCCAGCGCATCGACCGGCTATCACGCCGTGATGCTGCTGATTTACAGCCTGCCGGTGGTGCTGCTTGCCAAGCAGTTGTCCAAGCCGCTTGACGCGCTAGTGATTCGGCTGGGCGCGCCGATCGCGATCGGCGGCTTCATCACGGCGGTGCTGGTGCTGACGCCGGAGTCGATCGCGGCGATTCGCGCCGCGCGCCGCGATCAGATGCAGCGAGCGGTCAATGTGCTGCTGGGTTCGGTGCTGGCGTCGATCGGGTTGACGATTCCGCTGGTGATTGCGATTTCACTTTTCACCGGCCGTTCGCTTGTTCTGGGGTTGAATCCGGCGGAGATCGTCCTGCTTGTTCTGACGCTCAGCACGTCGGCGCTGACGTTTTCGCAGTCACGCACCAACGTGCTGATGGGGTGTGTTCATCTACTACTTTTTTCGTCGTACATCATGCTGCTTTTTGATTGAGCCAACACCTGGCGCCCGCATTGCGTTGCGCGGCATTGTTTTGTTTGAGGCAGGGTTGCGGGAGGAAGCTCTCGCGCGGTCGTCGGCCTGCGAGCCGCAGGCCGCTCTTTGAGTGAGCCGCTGTTTGAGGGGGCCGCTACCTGGAGCGGCCGTTGGCAGGGCGCTAGCGGCGCTTGATTTTTGCGGCGGTGACGCGGTTTTCGGGGCGGATAGCGCCGGTTGCGAAGTCGGAGATGTTCTGCATCGTCGTATCGGCGATGTTGCCGACTGCTTCGCGGGTGAAGAATCCCTGGTGGGCGGTGACGATGACGTTGGGGAAGGTCATGAGTCGGGCGAAGACGTCGTCAGTGATGACTTTGTCGGAGAGATCCTGAAAGAAGAGGTCGCCCTCTTCCTCGTAGACGTCGAGGCCCAGCGCTCCGATTCGACCGCTCT
>JALHOX010000250.1 GCA_022842805.1 Phycisphaerae bacterium
ATCTACAGCGTGCTCAAGCAGGGCTCGATCAACCTGGCCTTCGAGAGTCAGCGCATGGCGATCCCCAAGGCCCGCTTCATCGGCATGAGCAGCTACGACGCCGAGGAGTTCGGCATTTCAAACCACATGGCGATGCCGCTCACCGACGAAGACACCCGCCGCGCCCGCGAAATTCGCGAGTATCCGTGGTTTCAGAGCAAGCCCTGGCAGCGCGAGATCAAGCACATGGAGAGCCTAGGTGTGAAGCTGGAGTTGGAAGCCTTCAGCAACAAAAACTTCCGCTTCATCACCGAAGAATATCTCCCGCGAAAGCTGAAGGACCAGACCTGGCTGGATTAGGCCGGCCCAGCCGTCGCCGCACGTGCCGAAACCGTCAGAATGCCCGCGTCGCTCAGGCGCGCCGCATCCTGACGGCAACCTGCGCCCCCTCCGCCCTCATCGCCTCATCCGAATCTGATCCAATATGCCCGGATCCTTGATCTCCTGATCCCGCGCCAGCAACAGCACCTTGCTCAACACCTCCGCCGTCTTCGGATCTTCGTCGGCAAACGGCAGGAAGATCCGGCCGCGATGCTGACTATGCACCGGCACAATGAACAGCGCACCGCCCGGCAGCATGTGCGTCGTCGCGCTGCCCAGATGCACGCTGTACTCGGCATGCACGCCGCGAATGATCGCGTGCGGACCTTTCAGCTCCACATTGTCGAGCTTCAACAGTTGCAGTGTGTCGCGCAGCAGCGACGCGCGCATCTCCACCGTGCTGGCCGAAGCCTCCGGATCGACCCCGCCGCGATGAGCCACGCTCACGATCAGATCGACATCGCGCATCGTCTCGCTCAACAGCCGCGGCGGAACGCTTGCCAGATCGAGATACTCCGTCGCGCCGCGCCGCGCAAATCGCACCTTCTCCAGCGTCAGCCCCTCGACCTCCGCCGGCGTATAGAACCCCTCCATGAACTCGATCCACGCCACCATCTTCTCGTCGTGGTCGGTGCGAAAGACGCCCGCCTCCGGCGCCGTGACCCAGCCGCGCCCGCCCAGTAGCGCCAGTGTCTGACGCGGGTTCACCTGCTGCCCCGCGTAGCGCCGGCTAAAGGTCTTGTCGCTCCGCTCCTGCGCCGTCAGCACATAAAGTTCGCGGAAAATCTGCTTGAAGGGCTGCACGCGCTCCGCCGCCATGCAGTCGCGCTGCCAGCGATCCCAGGCCTTCCCCGCCAGTAGATCCACCGGATGCGCGAGCCGCAACGAATCGCCTTTCTTCACCGGTTCGAGCTTGCCGCCCTGGTCGCGCAGCGCCTTGCCGCCCTCGACCGGATAGCCCAACACACCCTCGCCGACGAAGACCAGCCGCTCGAGCATCGGCCGCAGCAGGACGTTGCCCATCAGCTCGCGCAGCTCCTCGGCGCCGAATCGATCGCCGCGGCACATCGCCAGCTCCAGCGATTGCCGCATGGGACTCGCGGAGCGGCGCAGCTCGGTCTTGCGCTCCATCAGCTCCTGAACCGCCTCGTTCTTCTTCGCCTCCGGCGGAATGCTCTTGAGCGCTTTCTCGCCGCGCGCGACGCTGATCTCCGGCAAGCCGTCGCCGTCGATCGCGAGCTGCACCGCGACCGTCCCCACCTTCGCCACGACCGGCCCCTTCGCCAGGTCGGCGGTGGCCAGCGCCTCCATCGCCCACTGCAAACGAATCGGGTCCGGGTAGCCCGCCGTGCGCGCGAGATTCTCCTGACCGATCCGGGCGGCGAGCTTTTCCGATGCCTGTCGCTGCGAACCGAACTGCCGCGCCGTGCGTACGAACTCCTGCATCACCTTGTAGCGCTGCAGCACGTCGCTCTTGTGCGGCTTTTCGAGCGGCTGCAAGCCCAGCGCGCGAACCGCATCCTGCTTCCGCTTGTCACGGATCGCCGCCAACAGGTCCGCCTTTTTCAACTTGCCCAGCATCGCGTCGGCAAAGAGCTGGGCCCGCTTATGACCCACGCCGCCGCTGGCGTACTTGGCGAACTGATCAAGCCGGCTCCAGCGCTTCTCGCCGATCGCTGCATAGACGCGCTGAAACCAATCAACATCGACCGCTCCCTCGACCAGGTCTTCGAGCGTCAGCGGCGTGAGCTTGCGAATCTCCGCGTTCCAGCTCTCGCGAATCTCTTCGTCGATCCGCCACTGATTGTCTTTAGTGTGAGCGTGAAACCACCAGACCGCCTCGGCCAGCATCTTCCACCCCAGCGCGGCCTCGACAAAGCTCGCCCACTGCGGCGCGTAAAACGCGACCGCGAGCAGCGCGTCTTCGCTGATCTTGGCGGCGCGCACGCGGCGCACGAACTCGGCGGAAGTGTCGGCGGGGCCGGGCATCGTGACCCGCAGCAGGTGGCTGAAGACCGAGGCCTTGCCCTTGCTCGAATCAGCCCAGGCGCGATTGCGCTGCAGCTTCGGATCGCGCCCGATCGCCTCGAGCACGCGCACGAGCACGTCGAGCCCGCCGGAGTAGCGTAGAGCCAGGGCAGCGGGCGTGGCGACGGTCTCGGCCTCGCCGCGGGCAAGCTCGATTTCGAGGATGCGGTCGATGGCGCGGCGGACGACCTGCACCGTGGGGGCGTGTGCATCTGGCCTTCGGATCGCGGCAGAAAGCTCGTGCAACGTGTCAAAAGTGAAACTGTCGTTCCATGAGCCCTTTTCGCGATCTCCCAGCAGCTCGTCAAACAAGTCGTGCTCGTTGGCCCAGCCGGCCTCGAATGCCCCAATGAGCTTCGCGCGATACATCCGCTCGCGACCGATCGGAACTCGCCGCGGTTCCGCTGCTCCCGCGCCCGGCGCTTTCGCGCCGCCAGTCTGAATGACCACGTGGTGTTCCGGCCAGACGGGTTCGTCTAACCAGCGATTCAGTCCGAGTTGCCGTCGCGTGTGTTCCTCTGTCCATTCGCCTCGCAGATGCGCGATCGCCTGCAGCGATTCAACCGAACCCACGGCATGGGCAATTCGCCGAAACGCGAACTCGGCGTCCTTTTCTCGCAGCCCGATGCGTTCGCGTGGGATGCTTGCCAACGTCGTCTCGGTCGCATCGACCGCGAAATCCGCCAACTTGCCGCTCGACAGCTCAGCGAGTCGCCATTCCAGCAGATACACCACAACGCGCAGATACTTCAATTTGGGGCAATCGCCAAACAACTGCTTGATGAAGTCGGTGCTCCAAGCCCCTCGCGCATCCGCCTTCCGATCCGAATGGAGCTCCGCCAGCAAAATGGCCCGCGCCACCGCAAGGCCGTCGTTGTCCTGAGCCGACTTCGACAATCGCTCCCAGAACGCCTGCCATTGCTCGCGGAGCGGTAGTGACTCGACCGGCTCGCGCTTGACATTCATCGTTCGCGCGTCCACGTCGAACGCTCGTGGAAAGTAACGATCAACCGCGCCCAGCGGTCGCTGGGTCACATCTCCCCCATACCACTTGATCTCAATCGGCTCATCCCGATGCTCATGCACCTTCGCATCCAAGAGCTCCAGCAGCTTCCGAGCCGCCGGCGTGCACAGCACCACATCGCGCTTCCGCAATGGCGGCGGCGGCGTGCGCTTCGCCGGGTCCATCAGGCCCAGGGCGTTGGACAATGTCGGCGTCTCGCGCGCCGCGCCCAGGATATTGTCGAGATAGACCTGCTCGTCGCGCTCCAGCGTCTCCCGCGCGGCGCGGTAACCCTCCGCCGCCGTGCGCACCGCTTCGACCGATCGCTTCGCCGCATGCATCTGCTGCAGCAAATCAAGCCCCGCCAGCCGCTGCGCCGCGTTCTTCGCCGCCAGCAGCCGCTGCACACTCGCCAGCAAATCGGAGTCCGCCAGCTTGAGCAGGAGCCCCAGCACGCCGCGCCGCAAGTCCGCCGCCTTACGCGACAGCAGCGGCTCAAGCATCGGCAAATCGGCGGGCGAAATCTTGATCCGCCTGATGGCGCTGACCACTTCCTCGCGCACCGTTCCCGACGCATCGCCCACCAGCCGCAGCAGCGCCGCCCGCATCGGCCCGTCGAGCTTCGCCCCCTGCCCGCCGAACAGAAACGCCACCCACTGCCGCCCACGGGGCGACATCGCATCCAGCACGGGCAGCAGCGCTGCACAAGGACGATCCCCGAGAGCCGAAATCATCGCATCCGCCACGTCACGCCGCTCTGGCGTCACCTCGACCCACGGCCAGATCAGCGGCTTTTGCTTCTTGGCTTTCGCGGGGATGCGCTCAAACAGGCGGCTGAGACGATCAAAGTGATCCGTCTCGCTCGCGGGCGGTTCGGTGAAGCCATATCCGCCGCCGTAATTGACCGTCTCACCCGCTGCACGCTGCCGCGCCTGTTCTTCCTCGCGCCGCACCTCCTTGAGTCGCCAAATCTCCGTTTGCAGCAGCGCATCCGCCAACTCCGCCGCGCTCACGGCGACCCGCAGATCTTCATCATCAATCGTGCGAATGATCGCCCCTCGCCCCTCGGGCAGATCGATCATTCCCAGCATCTTCAGCGCCGCATAGCGAAACTCAGGTTTCCCGTGTTTAAGCAACCGCTCCGCCGGCGCGACCGCCGCCGGCGCATCGTCAAACGCCGCCGACCACAGCGCGAAATAGGCCTTCTCCGCGTCGTCCCCTTCCAGCGCCTTCCGCCGCGCCTCTGGCTCATCCAGAAATCCGGCGAGGCTCGTCAGCGTGTCGCGAACATACTTTTGACTCTGCGAGTCGAGCGGCAGCCCGAGCCACACGTTGAACGCCCGCACCGTCGCGCTAAATCGCTCCATGCTGTGATCGAGAATCGTCCGCAGCAGCAGCCGAAACGCGTCCGGATGGCCAAAGTCGGCGTATTCCAGAATCGCCTGTCGCAGCCCCTCCTGCCGCTGGGCCGCCAGCAGCAGCTTGGCCATGTACTCCCAGCATTCCCGCTTGCGCGTCGCGAGCATCGCGGCCACGACGTGCTGCCCCATCTGCCCCACCGGATGCAGTCCCTCGGCGCTCTCGCGAAGAATCTGCTCGACCGCGGCGGATTCGGGCGTGCCCATGTCGATCGCCGCCGCGAGCAGCACGCCCAAGGACAGACCCGATCGCCACGCGCTGAGGTGCGCCGCGTGAGCCGCGATCCAGGGGATGTCCTGATCAAAGCCGTCGAGCGCGACGAGCAGGTTCTCCAGAAAATCAACCCGCACCGGCCGCAGCACATCGGACCGCGTCGACGCGCGAAACGGCTTGCGCTCGTAGCCGTGCTGAGAGGGCAGGTGCTCAAACTGCCGCCAACCCGCTTCAAACACCGCCGGAAACTTCGGAAAGAGCGCCTTCCCCAGCGCAAGCAAATCGGCGTCGTCAAAATCGCGCAGGCGGCGCCTGCCCAAGACTCGCGAGCCCACGGGGGGATCGCGCAGCTCGGTTTCGATCTTGCCCCGCGGGCAGCCGATCAACGCGTGGCCCGCCTCGCGTAGCTCGGGGCTGAGCGGCTTGAGCGATTCCAGCCGCGTCTCCATCCACGACTTCGCATCGCGTTGCGACGCCATCATCTTTTGCGCTAGTTCGTAATCCAACATATCCCTCATCCCGCCAAAAACGTCAGTCGAAGAAATGTGATCCGGCTATCCGGCCCCAGCCGCACGATCGCATCGAGCTCGCGATACTCCAATTCATCGATGATCACGAGATAAAGCCCGTCGATGAAAGCCTCGATCGCCGTCGCGACGGCGCCCTCCATGTCGACCTTGGCCGGCGGCGCGTGCTTCGGGTCGCGCCCTTCGGGCGAAACCTTGCCCCGCGCCACCCCCTCCCCGATCTCCCGCGGCGAAAGCACCCGATCCAGCCGCCGCGCCTGCTGACGCTGCTCAAAGGCCACGACTTCCTGGCAAACGACATGCGTAATCAAATCACGCAGCGTCAGCGGCCCGCCGTCGCCGGTTTGCTCCACCGGCGGCGGAATCGAGAAATCCTCAAACAGCGGCCGGCGACGCCCCAGCCCCTTGCCACTGACGGTCAACATGACACAGAGCGTAGCGAGCGAGCAAGGCCGAAAAAACCGGGGGATCGCCGGAAAGCAGACGAAGACGTGGGCCGCGGGCCTGCCGGTTCCGACGGAAATCTTGCAAACCTCCACCCGCGCGCCGCCGGTGCTACCCTCTCCTGCGCAGAATCCTCTTCGCCGCGAAGGAGCCATCATGAAACTCGCCATCTTCAGCCCCAATCGCTTCGAAAAGCCCTTCCTCGAAGCCGCCAACCGCACTCGCGGCCACGAGTTGCACTGGATCGACGCCCGCCTCTCCCCCCAGACCGCCGCCCTCGCCCGCGGCTTCGAGGCCGTCTCCGGCTTCACCGGCGACGACTTCTCGCGCCCCGTCCTCGCCGCACTCGCCGCCGGCGGCACACGCCTCATCGCGCTGCGCTCCGCCGGCTTCAACCACGTCGACCTCGCAGCCGCCGACGAACTCGGCATCACTGTGCTGCGCGTGCCGGCCTATTCGCCCTACGCAATCGCCGAACACACCGTCGCCCTCATCCTCGCACTCAATCGCAAGCTGCACCGCGCCATTCCGCGCGTCCGCGAGCAAAACTTCTCGCTCGACGGCCTCATGGGCTTCGACCTCAACGGCAAAACCATCGGCATCGTCGGCACCGGCCAAATCGGCGCCGTCTTCGCCAAGATCATGACCGGCTTCGGCTGCCGCCTGATCGCCTATGACATCGCCCCCAACCCCGCCTGCGTCGCGCTCGGCGCAACCTACGTCTCACTCGGCGAACTCGCCGCTCAATCCGACGTGATCTCGCTGCATTGCCCGCTGACGCCCCAGACCCACCACCTCGTCAGCCACCAGTTCCTGGCGTCCTGCAAGCCGGGCTACATGATCATCAACACCAGCCGCGGCGCCGTAATCGACACCAAGGCCGCGATCG